>JANPFJ010000098.1:0-1194 GCA_031423355.1 Gemmatimonadaceae bacterium
CGCACCGAGCGATAGCGATAGTCATCGATGCTCACGCTGGCCTGCTCGTTCACAAACTTGGCCCAGCGCGACGCGTTCGGTGCGGTGATCGTGCCGTCGCGCGTGGCGCCCAGTGAGGGCATGGCCCGCGCGCGTTCAATCATATCCGCCAACGTCTTCGGGTAGTTGCTGGGCGTGTCCTTGAGATAGTCGGCGATCTGACCGGGAAACTCGGGAAACCGCACCGCGATGTACCACGCCCCCTTGGCCTCCAACATCCACGCGGGAAAGCGCACCTCCACAATCGTCGCACCGGCGCGTCGCATGGTGGCCAGCGACGACTCCACAATCCAATCGACCTCCACGTCGAAGCCGGTGAAGTCGCGCGCGATACCGATACGCGCGCCCTTGAGTGCGCCGGGCTGCAGGAATTTCGTATAGTCACGCTCGGCGTGGGTGTCGCTGGACCGTGTCGCGCTATCGGCAGCATCCACGCCCGTCATCAGGCCAAGGGCGATCGCAAGATCGGTGACGTTACGCGCCATCGGGCCGCCGGTGTCGAACGACAGCGCGAGCGGGATGATGCCGTTGCGGCTCAACAATCCAAGCGTGGGCTTGAGCGCCGCAATGCCGTTCACCGTGGCTGGACCACGAATGCTCCCGCCGGTGTCGGTGCCCAGACCAAGTTGTGCAAACGCCGCGGCGATGGCCGCCCCTGTTCCGCCCGACGAGCCCCCCGGCGAAAAGCCAAGATCGTGCGGGTTGAGCGTCTGGCCGCCCAACGAACTGTACGCGCCCGACGACGCGAACTCGGACAGGTTCACCTTCGCCAGAATGATCGCACCCGCGTCGCGCAGCTTCTGCACCACGTACGCATCGCGAGAGGGGACATAGCCCTCCAGCAGTACCGAGCCGCCGGTGGTGGGCAAGTCCCGCGTGTTGTAGTTGTCCTTGAGCACAATCGGGATGCCGTGCAACGGCGAGCGCTTGCCTTTGGACTTTCGTTCGACATCCAACGCGCGCGCCGTGGCCATCGCATTCGGATTGAGCGTGATCACCGCGTGAATGCGCGGTCCCTGTGTGTCGAACGCACCAATCCGCGCGAGGTACCGCTTCACCAACGCCTCGGATGTCAACGTTCCGGCGTCAAAGGCCGCGTTGATCTCAGTGATAGTGGCGGCGTCGAGATCAATGGTCCGTTGCGCATGCACAGGC
>JANPFJ010000099.1:0-56224 GCA_031423355.1 Gemmatimonadaceae bacterium
GGCAGACCGACTCCCGGCCACCCTCGAGGGTCTTCCCTCGCCACGAGTCCCCATGGAACCTGTCGAGCAAGCGGCGCGCACCATTCTGGCCGTCATCGAAGCGACGTATCAGCCGACGCATCACTACGTGATAGTGAAGGCGTCGTCATTCCGGCACCTCGACATCGCGTACTACGAGAAGGCGACCCGGTTACTGACGGCGCGCGGTTTCCGGGTGCTTGCCGATGTCGAGGACACGACGATTACCGCCACGCCGGGCGGCGTGTTGATGCCTGTCATGATTCGCACGCTGCTCTCGAAGGATGGCACCGTGATGGCGGCGCTCTACCACCCGCGGATCAAGCCGCTGCTGCTGCGCCTGCTGCTCTGGGTCATGCGCAAGAGTCCCGGCAAAGTGGTGGATATGGAGACGGAATTCTCCGACGGCTCATTCGTGGTCACCAGCAATGCCGCGAGTGCCGCGGCGATCACGCTTCCCGAGCTGATCGCCGCGGAATACCTGCCCATCACGGCCCGGGTACACGATGTCCATCAGCGTCACACCGAGCGCGTTGCGGCGCACCTCCGCCAGCGATCGGGCATCACGACCCGGTCCATCCGGACGCACGACGAACTGATCGCGTCGCAGAACCGGATGAATGCGATCAAGGCGGCGTTCCGCGGTGAGATCGGCGCGATCACGAAGGAAGAACTGGATCAGCTGGCCGTCTTCGGCAAGTCGCTGACCGGCGATGTGCACGTAGCCGTGGCACGGGAGCAGCTGAAGCGCGCGGGCTGATCGCGCAGCACGGCCTGATCGCGCGACGCGGACTTCAGGCCACCAGCATCCGCATCGCGGCACGGGGACTGTGGCCAGTCCACCGCTTGAACGCCCGCGAGAATGCGGCAGGATCGGAAAAGCCGAGCAGCAGCGACACCTCGTTCACGGTTGCCATCGGGTTGGACAGGTGGTGCAGCGCCATCCGGTGCCGCAGGGCGTCGAGCAGCTCTTCGTACGTCGCCCCTTCTGCCTTCAGCTTTCGATAGAGCGTCGGCCGGCTCATCGCAAGATCGCGTGCGACACGGTCCATGCTCACATCACCAGTGTGGAGCAGCGGCAGCAGTAGCGCTTCGACGCGCCCGCGGGTCGAACGCGAATCGTCCAGCGCCTGCAGCAGCGCGTCGGCTCGCGCGGTCAGGACGCCGAGCGCGTATCGAGGCGCGGTCGCGATGCGGGCGGCGACGACGGCCGGATCGAGCAGGATCGCACTTCGCCGACATCCGTACTTTACTGGTACGCCGAACACCGCCCCGCATTCGATCCGATACGCAGGTGCCGGTGCTGTGAGGTGGACGGCGCGCACCGCGCCGCGGCCAAATGCCTTCGGGATGTTTGTCGTGAAACGCGCAAACGTCGTCTCCGTCAGCTCCGGACAGAGTCCGTGATGCTGCCGATTGTCGATCAGCCAGGCCCCCTCCCGGGTGAGCTCGACCGGGAAATGATCAGGTCCATCGATCCCATCGACATCCAGCGAGATCCGCGCGTAGCGGTTCATCAGTTCGAATGCCATGCCGACTGAGTCGCAGGCACTGGCGATCATTGCGACCAGCGTGAGGTCGGAACAGTTGCTCGAGGCGCCGAAATGCAGGGCGATCGCCGGGTCGTTGCAGAGTGCCTTGGCACTGCGCATCAGCGCGATGTATCGCGAGAGTGGGATCCGATTGAAGTGATCGTCCAGCTCCGCGTCCTGGATTCCCGACTGCGCCAACAACGTTTCGCGCGTGGCCCCATTCGCGACTGCGAACGCCACCAGCCCGTGCGCGAAGCCGGCTGCGATCGTCGGTTCACCCATCACGCGATTTCGCCACATCATCTGCGATCATGCGATTGATCCTTGCGGTCATGGTTCGGGTCATCGGCGCGCCATAGCCTTGGCTCATCACGGCATGGCGCCGCCGGAGCGTCCTGCCGGACCTACGCGCCGCTCCCATGCCGGTTTCACCGTGGGGCGCGCGCCAGTCCGGCGTCCCGAAAACACGGCCACGTACCGGGCCACCGAGGAAACGAATGAATTCCGCCAACACGCAGGTGATCGGGCACGAGTTGCCCCCGCACGAGTCGCCCGGCCGCGGAGCTCCGAGCACACCGGACTCGGCTCCACCGGGCCGCGCCCGCGGTGATCGATGGCTGGATGCCGCCGCCCGGCTCTGGTTCATCGTGACCGTTGTGGGTCAGCTGCTGTTCGCACTCTACATCACGGTGCTCTACGGCGGCGGGGCGATGCGTGGCGACATCACGGTGCTCGACCGGGTGATGCCGAAGGGACACGTGCCGGGGGACTCGGTGGGCAATGCCACGATCATCGTCCATCTCGTTCTCGCGCTGGTCATCATGTTCGCCGGCTCCATGCAGCTCATCCCGCAGATCCGACGCCAGGCGCCCTGGCTGCATCGGTGGACCGGGCGGTCGTACATCACGGCAGCACTCCTCGCGTCATTCGGCGGGCTCTATCTGGTATGGGTCCGAGGCACCGTTGGCGACAACGCGCAGCACGTTGGCTCGACGCTCAACGCCACACTGATCGTGCTCTTCGGGGTGCTGGCGTGGCGCGCGGCGCGTGCTCGCGATTTCGGCGCGCACCGCAAGTGGGCCCTGCGGCTCTTCCTCGTCGCCAGCGGTGTCTGGTTCTTCCGCGTCGGCCTGATGTTCACGCTGCTCGTCTTTCAGCGGCCGGTGGGGTTCGATCCGAAGACGTTCACGGGGCCCTTCCTGACCTTCTTGACCTTCGCCGAGTCGCTGCTGCCGCTGCTGGTGCTGGAAGGGTATCTGTGGGGGCAGCGGCGGGCGACTGCGCGCGGGCGTCTGGCGATCGCTGTCACGCTCGGCGTCATCACGTGCGCAATGGCTGTCGGCGTGTTCGGGGCACTGATGGGGATGTGGTTGCCGCCGATCAGGTAAGGCGTGTGTGCGCCGCGTTTCGGCGCCGTGGGCGGTGAACCAGGGTCAGCGCGACGGCCGCGCAGAAGAATGACGTACTCGTGTCACATCGCGCGGTCACGTCTGGCACGTCAGCGTTCCGACAGGAACCTTTCGCTGGATGAGCCGACTCGATTTCTCTTTGCGCACCCTGGCTGTCGCCGCCATAGCGTGCGCCGTCACTGATTCGGCGGCGTTTGCACAACCACTGCCGATCAGCCGACTGCAGATCGTCACACCGCCGTCAACCTGGCGGCTCACCGCCACCGGCGAATTCCTGCCTGCCACCGATGTGAGTAGCGCTTCGGCGCAGGCGAACACCTCGCGCCGTGCGTCGACCGCGCGAGAGGCACTGCGCCTCGGTGTGCCGGTCTGGAAGCGCGGGCTGTACCGGACCGTCGTCGCGAACGAGTTCGCATTCGAGAACACGACGCTCGATTTCGCGGGTCCGGCCATCCGTGTCAGTCCGCTGATACCGCAGCCGGCCTCGGTCGGATTGCGCACCTTGCAGCATGACCTGCTGGTGTCGCAGGGACTCGGCCCGCGCTGGCGGATCTCCGGAGTGCTGCAGCATGGATTCTTCAGCAGCGGGTCGGTGTCTCCGGCCGCCAGCAACTATCGCGCTGCAGGTGGTGCCTTCCTCTCTCGCACCTATCGACCGTCACTGCAGGTCGGCGCAGGCGTGTTGGCGTTGAACGTTTCACCGTGGGTCATTCCGACGATTCGCGTGCTGCATGTCGGCAAGCGCACGCGTGCCGACATCCTCCTGCCGCGTGCCGAGTTCTGGTATGACTTCGGCAATGTCGTCGAGGTGGGCGGCACGCTCAGGTTCCTCGCCAACCGATGGGATCTCGATCAACGCGGCCGCACTGGAGCCGGGGTGTACCAGTCAGCAACGTATCGACAGACGACGCTGGGCCCCGCAGCAAACGTCAAGCTTGGCAAGCATGGGCTGGTGCAGCTCGAAACCGGCGTCGCGCTGCGCAGGATGCTGCTGGAAGGCACTGGGCTCTTGCTCGGTTCCACTCCGCCCCCTTTTGCGAACGATCTGGATACCGAATTGGCGCCATTTCTGAGGTTGAGCGGACGAATCGCATTCTGATCGTCCGCGCGGCTGTCAGACTGCGTGTCGCTACTTCAGTTTTTCCAGCGCGGCTTTTGCTGCGCGCGACTGTGGGTACTTCGCCAGCAGTTCGACCAGTAACAACCGTGCCGAGTCGCGCTGGTCCAGTGCGACGTAGGCGTCGGCCATCAGCGTGCCGCGGCGGGTGGCGAACATGGCCTGATCAGCGGGACCCTGAACGGTGCGCACCGCCGCCAATGCACCGGCCGCATCCTTCGTGTCCTTCAGCTGCGACTCGATTGCCAGCAGCGAGACCATCGGGTCGTTGGGCCGTTGACGCTTGAGCTCCGCGGTCAGCCGCGCAGACTCCTCCAGCCGGCCCGAGTCACGCGCGACGCGCGCTTCGTGATACAGGCCGGCAACAAGCAGGCGCTGGATGTCTTCGGCCTTGCCCGTGCGTGTGCCGATACCGCCGGCGTATTCGTAGACGAGTTCACCGCCGTGCTCGGCCGTTTCATAGATCTGATATGCTGCAACCAGGCCGACGACGGCCGATGCCGCCATGAGCCCTTTCACGACCGACGGCTTCTTCCGCAGCAGCAGCGCGCCGACTTCGAGCAACGCCACCACGCCAAGAATGTTGCGCGCACGTTCGCCGTCATGCTCGTGTTTCTGGACTGCCTCGCGCGCACCGGGAATACGTTCCGCCGGTCCATGCGCCTCGGTCCCCGACTTCACCGCGACGACGCCCGCCGCCGCCGCGATGAGCAGCAGCGCGGTTGCACCGTGTTTCGCCCATTGACCGAACGGGAAGAGGCTCACGATGCGCAGTGCGACGCCGACGACACCGAGCGCGATGACGAAATGAACGACGACGGGATGCAGTTCAGCGAGTGGCGGCATTGCGGTGTGGTGCGGGGAGGGGCGCTTCGGCCGGGAAGGCGAAGCCTCTGGGGAGGAGTACGTGCTGTGATGCGCGGGCGTTTGTCGCCGACGGTCAGTCGGTACGGTCCATGTCGACCTGGCCGGTGATCTTTTTCGACAGCAACGACCAGCTCATGCCAACACCGAGCATCAGCGCGGTACAGACCTCGACCACGTAGGTGATGCCGCGTGCCGAGTTGGCGCTGACGACGCCAAAGTCCATGAGGGCCCAGACCAGACCGCCGGCAATCGCCAGCACCAGCAACGCGCCGCCGATGCCCAGCGAGCGGCGGGTGGCACTGAGGAAGACCACCCAGCCGGCTGCGAGGGCGAGGCCAAGGAGGAACTTCACCGACATCGGCCCGGCCGTGGTGCTGCCGTCGATGAACGGTGCGATGGCCCAGTGGTAGAACGACCGGCCTTCCGGATTGTACGTCGCGAAGACGAGCACGAGGGCTGCGATCACCCGGCCGACGATGCCGCCGACGCTGGGTCCCGATCCGTTGGCCATGATGGTCGTGGAAATGTGATGTGAGAGAGATGTCGGTCAGGAGAAGCGCCACCATCTGACGTGGGCGGACTCGGCTGTTGCGCCTCTGACAATATCGTGGATCGGGTTGGATGATGCCAAGACATCGCGGATGACGGTCCGGCGGTCGGTCCGCATCGACGGCGGCCGGTTCCGCACGGACGCCGAGCCCGGCTCACGTGGCTCAGTTCGGCGGATCGCGGGCGCATGCAATGCCGCGACATTCGCGCTCGAGGCGCCGCAAGAGACTTTCGCGCCACCAGCCCGTTCCTCGGCTGCAGGCCACGGCAGCTCAGCCGCCGCCGAGCCACCACCACGCTTCGACCGAGGCACGTGCCATGTCACGGACCCTGAACTGCTCCCGCCTTGCATTGTTCGCGGCAAGCCTGCTCCTCGCCGCGTGCAGTGACGCGCCGGGGCCAAGCGCGCCACCGAACCCGATCCCGCCGATCCCGAGCGTCGGGCAGCTGCCCGGAGCGCCGACGGCCAAGGCAATCGTGGCGGTGCCCGACAGCACCTTCCGGCCGCGCAGCCAGGACTACACCACCGGGCATCCTGATCTGCCTGGAATGCGCATCTCATTCAATACCGCCCTCGTCGCCGTGCGCCCTGACGCGACGGTTGGTAGCTTGAACGCCCTGCTGCAGCGTGTCGGTGCGACGATTGTTGGCGGCCTCGCCGGCAAGGATGGCGGGCCTGGTGCGGTGATCGCGCTGCGACTGCCGACGACGACGCACGCGGCGATGTCGCAGGCACTGGCCACGCTGCGTGCGGCGCCTGTAATTCTCGTTGCCATTGCAGACATGGTGATGACAGAGCAGTCGATCACGCCAGTCGGGACAGCCGATGTGGCGTGGAACTGGACGAGCGGCGCCTACGCGGGTGATCCGAATCTCGGCACGTGGGGGCTGGCGGCGATCCGCGCACCACAGATGTGGAACCTCAATCCGCACCTGCGCGCCGAGGGTCGTACCGTGGCCGTAGGTCTGCTCGACGTCGGCTTTGATCTGCGGCACGAGGATCTGACGAACGTCAGCACGCTCGTCGGAGTCTCGCGCCTCGACGAGCACGGCAACCACGCTGCAAGCATCATCGGTGCCGAACACGGGAACGGCAAAGGTATCGATGGGACGAATCCGTTCGCGCGACTCTTCCTCGGCGCAGTACCGGTGTTTCAAGGCGATACGATCGCCACTGCCGGCAGCGGCACGTGGGGATTGATCGAGCTGCTTCGGGCTCGGCCTGAGATTCGGGTCCTGAGCACGAGCATCGGCCATGGCTGGACAGGGGCATCACGCCCGTCGGTCAATCTCGCATCCCGTGACCAAGTCCAAGCAGAGGGCAACTTCTTCTCGACTGCATTGCAAGCGCTGGAGTTCACGCAACCCTTGCCGGTGATCGTCAGTTCGGCCGGGAACAGTTTCGGCGAGCTGGCCATCTTCAATTCCCCTCTCGCCAATCTCGGGTTGCGAGAAGTCAATTCCGCGATCATCGTGGTCGAAGCGAACGGTGCCATTGACCTCGGAAACAGCGCGTCCTATGCGCGAGCAGACTTCTCCAACATCAACGCCCACATCTCGGCGCCTGGGGTGCGGATTCCTGGTGCGCGGCTCGGCGAGCGTTCGTACAGGAATGACGACGGCACCTCGTTCGCTGCACCGTATGTGGCAGGCATCGTCAGCTACCTGATCACGCTGAAGCCAAACCTTCCCGCGCCGACGAGTGAGCGCAACGTAATCCGTGAGATCCTGCTTCGGACCACCAACCGCGGGCAAATCCGCAATGGCAGTAGTCAGGTTGACGGTTTCGCTGCGGCGCTCGAACTCGACACGTTCTTTGGCACCGAGGGCGTGCTCACTCGCCTTCTCGACATCGATGACGGCACAGCGGACGGGAACACCCGTATCGATCCGTTCAGTCGCACGCCGGTGCTGACGAACGACGTCCGCGCCGATACGACCATCGACATGTCGGACTTCCGCCGCTGGCGCGACCTGATGTCAGCGGTAGTGTTCGAAGCCAGCGCCACGTTCGACGGTGCAGCGGACCACCCGAAGCGCGATGTGAATGGTGACGGCCGCTTCGACACCGTGGCGCAGGAGAACATGTTTCCCTTCGCAGACTTCAACGGGGATGGGCAGCTGTCGCTCACGGCCGTAGCGCCGATGGCCGGGGTGCTCAGGGCCCGCGGGCCACTCACGGATCTGCAGGTCCTGCAATCGCGCTTCAGTGACTCGACCTACACGGCGGCGGATCTTGATCTGCTCACGGCATCGGGTGATGTGCACTTGCGGACCACAGGGTGCGTGCCGGCGGCGGGTGAACGCCTTCGGGTGCGTGTCACGCGTGGCAGCGGCGGTTTCGTCAAGGAGCAGATTCTCGCGCCGGGTGACACGCAGACCGTGCTGACCGTTCCGGTCCTCCCGATTCCTGCCGCCTTGACGCCGTACACCGTCCGGACCTCGCGCATCGATGCTGCAGGGACGGAACTCGTCGGTCGCGACACCACCGTGCAGGTGACGCTGGCCGGCGACGTGACGTCGGCGGGCGGTTGCGCGCAGGCGGTGGTGACGTCGGTGACCGTGACGCCTGCCTCACTTGCGATGGCGATCGGAGGAAGTCAGTCGTTCACCGCGGTGGCCCGCGAGGCGAACGGTGCGGTGGTCACAGGTCGCATCGTACAGTGGACATCAACGAATGATGCGGTTGCATCCGTCACTACCGCGTCACCAACGTCCGGTGTCGCCGTCGTGCGGGCAAACGCCTCCGGCACCGTCACGATCCGGGCGCGAGTCAGTGGTGTCCAGGGCACCGCGACGGTGACCGTCGCTGGTGTTGCAGGGCCACGAATCACGAGCGATCCAACCGTGCTGATCACAAACTCTTTCCTCGGCACCATCGCGCCCTTCACCTTCACGGCACAAGGCGGGACAGCACCGTATACCTTTTCACTTGCGCCAGGAAACGCCTTCGTCAGCGCGCTCGTTCTCTCCAACGCTGGTGTCCTGAGCGGAGCGTGCCTGTCGTGCGTCACGGGAAACAACCTTCTGCTGCTGAGGGGGGGCGTGATTCTCAGCGAGCCTGTGGTGGACATGATCGTGCGCGATGCGAACGGGCTGATTGGGGGGGCGCAGATTCAGGTCAAGTACATACGCGGCTTCTGACGCACGCCGCCACGCGTTGACCGAAGGAGATCGGCAAAAAAGAGCGGGGCAGTGCCGGGAAATGGCGCTGCCCCACTCGCCGTTCGTCAGCTCCAGCGGGGAACGCCGCTGACGATCAACGTTCCAGCTTGAATCCGGCCTCGAGTGCCGGCCGCGTTGGCGCATTCGCCACATACCACCCCGTGAGAAACATCCACCGCGCCATCCGCGTCAGCTTGGCGTAGTCGATCCGCTCCGGAATATCGCCTGCCGTGTGGTAGTCGTCATGCAGGTTGGTGGTGTACATCAACGCAGGCACGCCCATACGGGCATACGGCAGGTGATCGCTGCGGAAGTACCATCCTTCCGGGTGCGTCGGTCGATCCCACAGTGTATCCAGCACGAACCTGCCTGTGGCATCGTTCGCTTTCAGCGCCATCGCCACCAGCTCAGCTGAACTGCGATGCGGCGGCTGCGTGCCAAGCAGCGTGGCGGTGTCGGGATGGTTGCGGCCGATCATGTCGCCATTGAGCACGGCCACGATCTGCGACAGCGGCACTACCGGATGCGCGGCATGATATCGGGAGCCGAGCAAACCTCGCTCCTCGGATCCATGGTGCACGAACAGGACCGAGCGTTTGGGCTTGTGCGCCATGAACGCACGCGCCGCCGCGAACTCGGCCACGCTCACGCTCGCGTTGTCGTCCGCACCGGCAAGCACGGAGTCTCCGGGGCTGAGCAGCCTGACGCCATTGGCATCCTGATGTGAGCTGTACAGCAGATACTCGTTGCGCAACGTTGCGTCCGTTCCGCGTAACACACCGATCACATTCACGCTCGGCGTCTCGAACCGCTCGATCCGAATCGACAACACCGCCTCGGCACCTTGCTGCAGTCTGGCGCCGAGTTCCGCACGCACCATGATGGCCGGCGTCGCACCCGCGCCGAGGGCGGCTGGAAGTGCCACCCGGTCCGATGCGCCCGCCGCACGCGGCACCGCACGATCGACGTCGTAGTCACCGCGTTCCCGTTGCACTGCGAGTGAACCGAAGGCGCTGTCCACCGCCGGGTTGGCGACGACCAGGATGGCAGATGCGCCCCGTCGCGAGAGCCGCGCGATGGTCCCCGTGATGGCGGCCACCGCGTACCGTGCCGAGGTGGGATAGCTGTACTGGCGAATCGCGCCCGGCGCTGGCGCGCGCAGCGGCGTGGCGACGATGCGGCCACGGATATCGATGGTCGTGTCTGCCGGATCGGCGAGCCAGAGCACCGCGCCACTCGCTTCAATTGGTGCTACACTGAGGGGAATCGCATCGCGGAAGAGCGTCATCGACTGCCCGGCGATCGTGGCGCGGCTGGCGGTGACCGAGACCCGCGTGCGGACGATGTTGAACCACTGGAACCAGGTGCCTTCATCACCCGCGGGTTCGAGCCCGATGCGACGATACTGCTCGGCGACCCAGATCGAGGCGCGCATCTCGTCGAGCGTTCCCCCTTCGCGCCCGCGCATCGATGGGGCGGCCATGGCGAAGAGGTCGCGTTTCAGGTCGGACTCACGGATCGAGGCCAACGCGCGCGCCGCTGCCGCCGGCGGGCGCGCGTTGCGGCGCGGGGCTTCTCGCTGCGCAGCAAGGGGAAGCGTGGCCAGCTGCAGCGTCAGGAGCAGCGTGTAGCGCGAGCGGAGCGCCGTTCTTGCACTGCGCGTGTTGAGCATTTTCAGTTCGGCTATGTGGAGGATGGTACGGATCCCACGACGAGCGCGCGCAGAAACTCGGGTGCCAGGTCCGCGCCGTTCGGCCATGCAACAGACCGAAGTTCCGGATCGAGGCGCACGGTGGCGAACTGCGCAGGATCGCGGAGCGCCGTGAACATCGGTCCCGTCATCTCTGCTGAAAGATCCACGATGCCCTCGACGCCATCATTGAATCGGAGCCAGAGTCGAAAGTGCGGCAGAACCCTCAGAGAATCGACGTGCAGCATGGTTGTGTCTCCGGAAATCGCCTGTTATTCGAGTGGTTCGATCGGTTCGAGCGGAAGTCGCGCCCGCGCGAGCTCCCAAGTCGCCATCAGCTCGTCCCGATGAAGATCCCACCATTCGTGCACCATCACCAGTGCCTGACGGGAGAAGTGGCCGGCGACGCGTCCATCTGCGATTCCGATCGTCACTTCCTGATCGCCGTACCGGGCATGAAAGTGCGGAGGTTCATGGTCGCGGTAGTACAGCATGATGCTGATGCCGAAGAACCGGCTGACAACTGGCATGGCTCTGAGCGAGGTGGAGGGTTTCGACGCCCCTCACACTTCACTCGCAACTGTCCTATCCCATCACCAAAATCGCGCAGGAGGTGCGGTTCTGCATTCCTCCTTGCGGGCGCGGCGCGGTCAGTCTACGCCGCAAACACCTCGCGGATCTGCTCCACCGCCCACGCCAGATCTTCCCGCGACACCACCAGTGGCGGCGAGAGGCGAATCACGACGTCGTGCGTTTCCTTGCACAACACGCCACGCTGCTTGAGCGCCTCGCAGAACTGACGAGCGGGTTCATGCAGTTCGATGGCCACCATCAGTCCGCGGCCGCGCACCGCCTTGATCCGAGGGTCGCGGATCTGTGCCACCTGCGACAGCAGCCATGCGCCCTGGTCTGCCGATCGCTGCACCAGCCGTTCGTCCTGAATCACACGCATCGCCTCGCGCGCCACGGCGCAGCCAAGCGGATTGCCTCCAAACGTGCTGCCATGTGATCCAGGACCGAAGACGCCCAGTACATCGCGCGTCGACACGACGGCCGACACGGGATAAAACCCGCCGGAAAGCGCCTTGCCAAGGATGTACATGTCGGGCGTCACCTGCTCGTGATCGCATGCGAAGAGCTGTCCGGTGCGGCCGAGGCCCGTCTGGATCTCGTCGGCGATCATCAGCACGTTGCGGTCGTCGCAGAGCGCGCGCAGGTCGCGTAGGAACCCGTCGGGCGGCATCAGCACGCCCGCTTCACACTGAATCGGCTCGAACAGCACGGCGCATGTATTGTCGGTCATCGCGGCGCGCACGGCGTCGATATCGCCGAACGGCACCAGCGTGAAGCCCGGCGCGAACGGCCCGAAGTGAGCGCGATAGGCCGGCTCCGACGAGAACCCGACGATCGTGGTCGTGCGACCGTGGAAGTTGCCATCGAACGCGATGATGTTCGCCTGACCGTCAGGAATCGCCTTGGTGGTATAGCCCCACCGACGGGCAGCCTTGATCGCCGTCTCCACCGCTTCGGCGCCGGTGTTCATCGGCAGCACCATCTCCATGCCGCAGAGCGTGGCCAACTCTTCGCAGAATGCACCGAGTTGCTCGTTGCGGAACGCGCGCGACGTGAGCGTGACGCGCGACGCCTGCTCGATGAACTTTGCCAGCAGGCGCGGATGGCAGTGCCCCTGATTGACGGCCGAGTACGCGCTCAGGCAGTCGAGATACCGCTTGCCCTCGACATCCGTGACCCAGGCGCCACGCGCCTCCGCGATCACCAGATCGAGCGGATGGTAGTTGTGCGCGCCCCACGCCTCTTCGTGCTCGATGAACGTCTCGGTGGCGGTCAGCATCGTCGCAAGGTCCGTCATGATCCGGCTCCGGTCAGAGAATGCGACGCCCGAAGGCGCTGGCAATGAGTTCGGCGGCGAGTTCGGCGGTGTGATTCTGCCGGTCGAGAATCGGATTGATCTCCACCAGGTCCATCGCAATCATGGCGCCGGAGTCGTGGATGATCTCCATGGCGAGATGGGCTTCGCGCAGCGTCGCGCCGCCACTGACCGGTGTGCCGACGCCCGGCGCTTCGCGGGGATCGACCCAGTCGGCATCGCAGGAGACGTGTACGCCACCAGTGCCGCGCGTGGCGATCGCCACCGCCTCCTCCATCACCTGACGCAGGCCGCGCTCGTCGATGTCGCGCATCGTGAACGCATGCAGCCCACGCGAACGGATGGCGTTCTTCTCGGCATCGTCCAGATCGCGCAGGCCGACGTACACGAGGTGTTCGGGCAGCACGGCGGGAAAGACACTGGCGAGGTGCGACATGCCCGGGTCACCCAGGCCGAGCAGGTGCGCGACCGGCATGCCGTGCACGTTGCCGGTGAGGCTCGACTCGGGGGTATTGAGGTCGGCGTGGGCGTCGAGCCAGATCAGGCCGACGCGCTCACCACGCTCCGCCAGCGCCGTCGCGGTGCCGGCCACGGACCCTGCGGCCAGTGAGTGATCACCACCGATCACGATCGGCCGCATACCGGCGCGGATGGCGTCGGCGGTGCGCTGCGCGAGCTCGGCGCAGACGACTCGGATCGCCTCGAGCCGTGCGTCGAGGCTACCGCCAAGTGCCGTCCGATCAGGCGCGGGGAGGTTGCCGGTATCCTCGACGGTGAGGCCGAGGCGCTGGAGGAGCGGGGTCAGGGCCGACAGCCGCATCGCCGACGGACCCATGTCGACGCCGCGTCGGCTGGCGCCGAGGTCCATGGGGACGCCGATCAGCTGGACGGTGCCGGTGGCGCGCGTGGCCTTGCGGCGGTCGGCGGGAGCGGGGAGGTGTGTTGCGGAAGTCATGCCGATAAGTTCGCCGGCGGGGATGTTAGCAACAAGCGTAAGAAGATGGCAGAGTTGCGAGCAATACTGACAGTCTGTACACTATGAAGTATCAGAGTGATCAACTCCGTGTTCCGTCGACAGGATCACGGTCCGCCGCGGCCGCCCAATGGACTCTCTCGATCATCGACTGATTTCGCTGCTCCGAGAGAACGCCCGTCTCTCGGTCGCCCAGCTCGCGCTGCAACTGAAGGTGTCACGGGCCACGGTCCAGAACCGGATCGATCGGCTGATCGAGGGGCGCGTATTGCTCGGGTTCACGGTGCGCACGACCTCGGAGGCGGCGGCGCATCGCGTGCGCGCCATGATGATGATTGCCGTGGACGGGGATCGCTCGGATGCGATCCTGAAGGCGTTGCGAGGTTATCCCGAGGTGCGTGCGCTGCACACCACCAACGGGCGATGGGACATCGTGGCCGAGTTGGGGACCGACACACTCGAGTCGTTCGACGAAGCGCTGCGCAGCATCCGGACGATCAAGGGGATCGGGAATTCGGAGACGAGCCTGCTGCTGTCGACGCACAAGGTGTAACGCGAGGCGCACCCCGTGCTTGCCTGCGGATTCGCCGGAGGCTAGCCTCTCGGCATCATGCATCGTCGAGAGTTCATCCAGCAGCTGGGTGTGGGGAGTGCGAGCCTCGCCGTGGCTGCCGGCGCTGGTGCGCTGTCGCGTCGCGCTGCGCCGGCGAATGCCGAGGACATGTCCGCTCGCGAAATGGCGCCCCTGGCCGCCGATCACATGGCATGGTGGCGTGACGCCCGCTTCGGGATGTTCATCCACTTCGGGCTCTATTCCACGCTCGGCGGCGAGTGGAAGGGCAAGGCCGTCGGTTCGCACGAGTGGATCCGCAACAACGCCAAGATTCCGCACGAGGAGTACATCGCGACACGCGATCAGTTCAATCCAACCGCATTCGACGCGGATGCGTGGGTGCTGGCGGCGAAGGACGCGGGTCAGCGGTACATCGTGTTCACGACCAAGCATCACGAAGGATTCTCGCTGTTCGACTCGCGGGCGACATCGTATGACGTGATGTCCACCCCGTTCAAGCGCGACATCGTGCGTGATGTTGCCCGCGCCTGTCGACGGCACGGGATGCGGCTCGGCTGGTACTACTCGATCATGGACTGGTACCACCCCGACTACCTGCCGCGCCGGGACTGGGAAGTGCGCGACGCATCGGGCGCCGATTTCGCGCGGTATCTCACGTTCATGAAGGCGCAACTGCGTGAACTGTTGACGCAGTACGGAGACATTTCCGTGCTCTGGTTCGACGGCCAGTGGGAGAGCACCTGGACGCACGCGCTGGCGCTCGAACTCGAAACGTACTGCCGTACGCTGGCGCCGGGCGTGATCATCAATGACCGGATCGATGTTGGCGTCCCGAAGGATCTGCCGGCCACGGCCCAGTATCGTCGGGCGGGCGACTACACGACGCCCGAACTGATGGTGCCCGAAGTGGGCCTGCCCGGCGTGGACTGGGAAACGTGCATGACCATGAACCAGAACTGGGGCTACTCGAAGTTCGACCACGAATACAAGTCGGTTCCCACGCTGGTGAAGCTACTGACGGAGACTGCGTCCAAGGGTGGCAACCTACTGCTCAACGTCGGGCCGATGGGCGACGGACGATTCCCGCAGGAAAGCATCGATGGACTGCGCGGCATGGGCGCGTGGCTGCGCGTGAACGGCAGCGCGATCTACGCGTCGCGGGCGACACCGTTTGCCGCGTCACCGGTGCGCGTCACGTCGCAGCCCAATCGACTGAATCTGTTCATCGACACCTGGCGTGGTGGCACACTCACGCTGCCCGGGCTTCGTACGCCGCCGCGGCGGGCGTATCTGCTCGAGGATCCATCGCTTCGCCTCGTGACGACGCCGGGTGACGACGGTGTGAGCGTCACACTGCCTGAGCGTGGCCCGGGCACGCTGGTACCGGTAGTTACTCTCGAATTCGACGCTGCGCCGCGAGTCGGTGCGGCGAACCCGTGATACCGCCACGTCGCCTGCACCCGGCGTTCTGCGATACTGCACTGCATCCCCTCATCCAACGCGCCATGCGCCAACGCTTCGTCGTGGTCTCCAGTCTGCTGCTCTGTGCCATTGCTGAAGGACAATTGGGTGCGCAAGCGCCACGGGCCGCGCAGGGTGCCACACCACTGGCGCGTGTCGGCGCCGGTGCGCCGGTACCCTCGGGCACGCTGAAGTCGGGGGAGCTGCGCCTGACGTATCTCGGCAACGCAGGGTGGGAAATCACCGATGGACGCACTGTGGTGCTCGTGGATCCGTTCCTGACACAGTTCGCGCGCTGGCTTCCAGGCGCCGCTGAAGCCGGTCCGGATCCTGAGGCCTTGTATGTGCCGGACACGGCGCTGATCAACCGGCATGTCACGCGCGCCGACTATATCCTGATCACGCATGGTCATTCAGACCACGCGCTCGATGCCGGGTACATCTCACGTCGGACGGGTGCCACCATCATTGGGCACCAGACCGCTGCCAACCTGGCGCGCGCCTATGATGTGCGCGACAGCGCGCTGATCACCGTGATCGGTGGCGAAGACTACGAGTTCGGCACGTTCTCGCTGCGCGTGATCCCGAACATTCACAGTGCGCTGGATCACAAGCGGTACTACAACAACGGGCGCGGCATCACTGGCAACGCGCCGAGTGGGCTGCGCGCACCGTTGCGGCGGAAGGACTACGTCGAGGGCGGCAACCTCGCTTATCTCCTGCGGATGGCCGGGCACGAAGTCCTGATCATGGGCTCGATGAACTACATCGAGCGTGAGATGGAGGGATTGCGTCCCGATATCGCGCTGGTCGGCGCGAACAGTCAGCGCCTCGAGATTCACGATTACACCGCACGCCTAATGCGACTGCTTGGCCGGCCGGCGCTGGTCATTCCATCGCATGCCGACGCCTATGGCAACCCGAAACCCTCGGCCGCGGCGCTTGCCGATCGGCAGAAGTTCGTGCAGGAAGTCCTGACGGCGTCGCCGCGGAGTCGCGTCATCGTGCCGACGTGGTTCGAACCGATCGTCGTACCGGCGCGCAAGTGAACAGGCGAGCGGCTCTCGAAGTTGCTCGATACCACGCGCTGTCGGCGGCACCGCTCTCACACTTCACTCCTCGTCCCATGCGTCATCGCTCCCGAACGTTCCGGCTCGTGGCGGCCTACGCCATCGCACTCCTGCTGACTGGCTGCGCGCACGCATCGGCGGCGCAGTCCGGCGGAGCGTCCACTGCCGATCGAGTGGTCGTCAACCCGCCGGGTATCTCGCCGCTGGTGCCGGCATACTCGGTCGCCATCCGCGCCGGCAATCAGGTGTTCGTGTCGGGGATGACTGGCATCAAGCCCGGCACCCAGGACATCATCGAAGGCGGTGTGGCGGCGCAAACGCGACAGACGCTGGAGAACATTCGCACCTCCCTGATCGCTGCCGGCGCCACGATGGCGCAGGTTGGAGAGTGCACCGTGTTTCTGGTGGACATGGCCGACTACGCGGCAATGAACACCGTGTACATCGAATTCTTCCGTGTGGATCCGCCGGCGCGGGCAACGCTTGCCGTCAGCGCATTGCCGCGACCCACGGCGCGGGTGGAGATCAAGTGCAGTGCGCAGCTCGGCAGCCGGTGATGGCAGCGATCGACGCTTCCGGCGAGCGCTGTCGTCGATGAACACCACGCGCTGCGGTGCCGCAGTGTTGCTGGCGGCAATGTTCGCGCTGGGCACGCCGGATGTTTCGCGGGCGCAGGCCACCACCGCGGCCGAACGTGCCACGTCGTGGACTGCGCATCGCGCGCTGGCCGAGAGCTCATGGTTCCGTGGCCTCGCATGGCGTGCCGTTGGCCCAGTCAAGATCGGCGCACGAATCGAGGCGATCGCGATCCCGCCCGGCAATACGGGTACCATCTACGCCGGCGTCGGCTCCGGCAATCTGTGGAAGACCGTCAACAACGGACTGACGTGGCGGCCGATCTTCGAACACGAAAGCGCCTTTGCCATTGGTGATGTGACGGTCTCACGCAGCAAGCCGAGTGTGGTCTGGGTCGGTACTGGTGAGGCACAACCGCGCTACGCCGGCTATGCGTATCCCGGCACCGGCGTGTTCAAGTCGGTGAATGACGGCGAGACGTGGACCAACATGGGCCTCGGCGACACGCACCACATCGGCAAGGTCATCATCCATCCGACCAATCCGAATATCGTGTACGTCGCGGCGATGGGGCGTCAATGGACGACCAACCGCGACCGTGGCGTGTTCCGCACCACCGACGGTGGCGCGCACTGGCAGCACGTGCTCTCCCTGAACGACAGCACCGGTGTGATCGATCTGGCGATGGATCCGGTCGATCCGAACACGCTGTACGCCTGGGGGTGGCAGATCGAAGCCGGGACGCAGGGTGGGTTGTTCAAGTCACGCAACGGCGGGCGCACCTGGCGGCACATCACACGCGGGCTGCCCAGCGGACTGCTCGGCCGAGCGGGGATCGATATCGCGGCCGCGTCGCCGAACGTGCTGTACCTGTACCTGGACAATCGCGCGCCGTCGTCGGTGAAAGGCCGGCCCCACATAGGCGGGGAAGTGTACCGCTCGTCCGATCGCGGCGAGCACTGGCGCAAGGTGAACACCGAGGATCTCTATGGCGTCTTTGGTGCCTACGGCTGGAAGTTCAGCGACGTGCGCGTCGATCCGCGCAACGCGCAACATCTCTACATCCTCGGCAATTCAGGGTTCGAATCGTTCGATGGCGGTGCCACCTGGCGCCGGATCGGTGCACAGATTCTTCGCGTGCACGAGACGCAGGGGAGGGCGCTGCATCTCGATCACCATGAACTTGTGATTGATCCTGCCAACCCCAATCGACTGCTGCTTGGCAACGATGGCGGCCTGTTCATGTCGTACGATGCCGGCGTGAGCTGGCTGCACGTGAACAACATTCCCGTCGCGCAGATGTACTTCGTGGGCACGGATGACAAGCAGCCCTACCGCATCTTTGCCGGGACGCAGGACAATGCGGCGATCTACGGTCCTAGCACCGCGACCGTGGACGACGCGGTGCCGGACCCGTGGCGCAGTGTGTACCTCGATCGCTGGACGGGCGGCGACAGTTACGTCACGCTGCTCGACCCGACGGATGATCGCTACGTGTACTACGAGCATCAGAACGGCAACATGATGCGCATGGATTTGACCGGAGGCTCGGTCATGAGCGGCGGACCCGCCACCGACGACATCGAGCCGACGCTTCCCGACAGCGAGCCGCCGTTGCGGTTCAGCTGGTACACGCCGTTCTTCATTTCGCCGCACGATGCGCGGACGCTGTATGCCGGCGGCAATCGGGTCATGAAGACCGTTGACCGCGGCAGGAACTGGAAGCCGGTCAGCCCGGACCTTGGCGATCTACCGGGTGGTGATCGTGCGCTGGCGCCGACGGGCGCGTTCACCATGCTCAGTGAATCGGTGCTCATGCGCGGCCTGCTAGCCGGCGGAACGGAAGCGGGGCGCGTGTGGCTCACCAGTGACGACGGCGCGCAGTGGCGCCGCATCGATGAAGGACTGCCGCGAAAGTGGGTAAGTCGAGTCACGCTCTCGGCACATGATGCGGGGCGAATGTACGTCAGCATGACCGGCTTCCGCGAGAACGACTCCCGCCCGTATGTCTTCGCATCGAACGATACCGGGCGGACATGGCGCTCGATCGCAGCCAATCTTCCATTGGAGTCAGTGAACGTCATCAAGGAAGATCCGATGTTTCCCGACATCCTCTACGTGGGGACGGATCTTGGCGTCTACGTCAGTCGTGATCGCGGCGCACAGTGGGAATCGCTGAGCGCCACCTTGCCCTCCACACCGGTGCAGGACCTGACGGTGCAATCGCGCGAGAACGAGCTGGTGATCGGAACCTACGGTCGCGGGGCGTGGATCCTGGACCTGACGCCGATCCGCGAAGTGCGACCGATGGTGACGCCAGTGGCACTTCGGCTGCTGCCGATTCGCAGCGTGACCAGAGAGTACTACCCGTGGGAAAACGTGCCTGGTGATCGTCGCGGCCGGCGTGTGGCGCGAATGCAGCTCGCCGCGGTGTCCGCTGGCGTGGCGAGTGTGACCGTGTCCGACTCTGCCTCACGCATCGTGCGCCGATGGACGGCACCGGTGTCGCGCGGCGTGAGCACACTGGTGTGGGACCTGCAGGTGGAACGTCAGGCAGGCGGGCTGGTCGATGCACCAGCCGGGCGCTTCACGGTCGACGTCAGTGTCGCGACGCTCCGGGCGGCGGGCGGCGTGCAGGTGCTCGAGGATCCGATCCTGACGCCGAAGCGGGTCGATATGCCCCGCCCGTAGCACGCGCCGTCCGCGAGGTACACGTCGGGCCGCGGAGCCCTCCATCGACGCGGGCCCCGGCGAGCCGAGGGGCGTCACTGGGGGGACGTCAGAGAGCGACCACGCCGGTGTATCAATCCGCCAATTGCACCCGCATCAGCGGGCTCGCCAGTATGTCCCAAACCAGGCGCAGATTCACCCTCCAGCTACCGGCTTGATCTCGCGTGAACTGCAGCAATTGCCGCAGAGCCGCTGCGTCGTAGCTGCGTCCTGCCAGAAACACAGCCTCGATGCCAAGGGTGTTGCGGATGTCCGCAAGTGGGTTGCCCGAGAGCAGCAGCAGGTCGGCAACTTTTCCAGGCGCAATGCTGCCGTGATCGCGCAGCTGGCCAGCGAAAGTTGCCGCGGACACTGTCGCGGTACGCAGCGCATCTGCGGGCGAAAGCCCTGCCTCGACCAGCATTCGCAATTCGTCGTGCAGGCTCGCGCCCGGGTATACAAAGGTGTCGGTCGCGTCGGTTCCGGCCAGCAGCTTCACGCCCGCGGCGTGCGCGCGGGCCACGTGCAACGACGCCAGCTCGAACAGACGACGGTGCACATTGCCGCCATCGGGCGCCGCCGGTTCACGCGCCGCTCGGTTGGCGTCGGGAAACCACAGCAGATGTCGTTGCACGGCGGGCACGAAATCGAGGCGACTGTCATTGCGCGCCTCGGGTTGCGCGGCCACCGCGGACATATGCAGCGTGGTCAGCGTCGGTACCCACCAGGTGTTTGACGCCGCCATGGCCTGCATATTCCGCTGGCATGCGCCCTCGTTCTGTTCATTCAGCAAGCGGAGCCGAAGGCCCGCGTCGTAGTGCGCGATCGGATCGGCCAACGCGCGAAACGCGCCGATGCCCGCAAAACACTCGAACAGAAACAAGCGCCCATGTTCAATGCTGCGTTGTCCGGCCACCAATGCCGTCGGCAAATCGACGCGCAAAGGTAGATGCCCCGCCAGTGCTGGCCCACCGCTGGCGCTCAGCTCGGCCAGCCAGCCGTATTGTTCTGGCGTGAGCTCGGTGTAGGTCTTGATGAAATCCAGGCCGGCATCCCGCGCAAAGGCGCCCAATTGCTGCGCATCCTCACGACTGCGCAGCCGGAAGAACGGCGCAAACCCGTCAGGTACCTCGTTGCCGCCGTTGGTCTGGTAGCTGCTCTGCAGTGGATACCGTGGCGCCACGCGCGCGCCGCGCGCAACCTCGCCAGACCACTGCCTGCGGTCTGCCGCACAGGCCCAATAGGAGTCGTCCCGCGACAAACAGCCGGACATGTCGCGCACTGCGGTAACGCCATGGGCGACGTACAGCGCGTGATGCAACTGCGGCGACAGTTTGATCGAGTGGGTGTGCATGTCCCACAGGCCTGGCAGCAGATACTTGCCACGCCCATCGATGCGGGCAGCTCCCGGCGGCACCGCTGCCGCCGTCGATGGCAGCATCGAGCGCACGCGCCCAGCCTCGATCACGACCGTGACGTCGGGCAAGAGTTCACCCGCCACCACATCGACGACGTTCACGTGATCGATCGCGAATACACCGTCGCGACCCAGCAGCGGCGGCGTGGGCAGCGGCCACGACAGTGACACCGTCGTGATGATCAACGTTACCGTGAGCGCCATCAGCACCCACCGAAGGATTCGCTTCATATCATGTCAAGAGAAGTTGCAAAGTGGCTGTCGTCGCCCCAGAGAAGTCGGGCAGCTTGAAACTGGAGAACTCAGCCGTATAGTCATGGACAGCCCCCGACTGCGCCGCCGGCGTTCACCGTGCCCGCAGTCGATCCAATCCATCGAGGATCAACTCCAGCCCGAACGAAAAGTCATGCGTCCCGTCGTGCGAGCCATCGGCCACGAGTCTCGTCATCTCGTGCATGTACGGGTATGTGGCGGCGGGGAGCATCGGCAGGTAACTCGCTGCGGCCGAGGCGTATTCATCGGGATCGACCGGAAAGTTCTGCAGCTGCATCGTGAAGCCGTAGATGTGACTGTCCATGGCGTTCCACGCGCGGTCCGTCTCGGCCCATGACAGCCCGGCCTCGCGGAGCGTGCCAAGGGTGGCATCGATGTAGCGCAGCATGTTGGGGCCCACGCTGATCCGCGACACCACCCGCATCGGCGCCCAGGGATGCGCCAGCATCACCGCGTGCGCGGAGGTCGCGCGCGCGCGCATCGCGGCCTTCCAGTCGCCGCCGGGGGTGGGCAGGGTGATTTCGCCGATGATCAGGTCCACCATCCCGTCGAGGACTTCGTCCTTGTTGGCGACGTGATTGTAGAGTGACATCGCCTCGACCTTGAGCGTGCTCGCCAGCCGGCGCATCGACAGCGCGTCGAGGCCCTGCTTGTCGGCCAGGCGCACGGCTGCGCGCAGGATGCGCTCCCGGGTGAGCGGAGATCGTCGGGCGGTGGGCATGCAGGGAGATAACCCCGGCGGACCGGATAAGGCAACCGCCAGGGCCCTTGTCTCGCAAAACCTTACGCCGTACGTTCCAGCTTACAGGGTAAGTGCGGGGCCGGCGGCGCCACGATTCGCGATGCGCCCCTCGTCGCCGCCCACATCCGCTTCACCCCACTCGCCCTGCGGATGATCCCACGACCATCACCACGGTGCAGGGCAGGGAGTATCCAGGATGGGACATGTGAAGGGTCACTTCTTCACTCAGCCGAACGTGCTCACGCAACCTGCCAGTCTGTCCTGGCAGTATCACTGACCAACAAGAGACATGCACACGAAGAAGTTCTGTTTCGCCTTGATGCTGATGACGACAACCGCGCTGCCTGCACATGCGCAGTATTCCGAACACGACAGTACGTACAGCAAGTACTTTCTGGGCAGTACCCTGTTCATGCTTGCGAATGCAGTGCCCGATAACAACCCGCCGAAGATGGTGTATCTGAACGTCGGCTATCGCGTGACACGAAAGGATGTCGTGTCACTCGAGTTCAAGACCTGGAGATATGCGTGGCCAATCGGCATCCCGTATGGCAAGTCATTCGAAGCCGAGGGAGAGGGTTTCCCAGGTTACATCAGTGAACGCGGCGTTTCACTGAATTACCAGCGGTTCGTGTGGCAGCGTGTGTTCCTGCAGGCCGACGTGATGCCGGCCTTCCAGACTTTCGTCAACAAGAACGGGACGAAGATCGACGATGGCTTCCAGGTCTTCAACACCTATTCCGTCGGCTATCACATCAAGCTGTTCAAGGATCGGATGTTCTTCCAGCCGTCGATCGCCATCACGCATCGTCCCTATCAGTCCACGATGCCTGCGGCGTTCAAGCAGGTCGATGACCGATGGTCACGATTCTTCTACGGGCAGCCGGGCCTGCACTTCGGGATCAACTTCTAGACGCAGATCATCCGCTACAGGCGTAAGCGTGCCCGACCCCACCTTGCGCCACCCGGGCTGGGAACAACCACACCCTGACCCGTGTACTTACAACGTAAGGCCAAAAACATTCCTCACCAGATCTCATGATGCGCTCACTGATTGCCGCCCTCGTCCTCACCACTCCGCTCGTCGCCCAGCAGGCGCCCCCCGCCGATTCCGGCACCCCCGGCAGCCCCCGCTGGCATGTCGGCCTCGCCGCCGAGTTCGGCCAACCCACCGGCGACTTCAAGCAGAACGTCGACAATGCCGGCGGCGCCCAGGCCCACCTCCGCGTCCGACTCGACCAGCACGGCCTCGTCTCGCTCCGCGTGCAGGCCGGCTGGCTCAACTACGGCAACGAGAGCAAGCGCCTCTGTCTCGCCGCCACCCCCGGTTGCCGCGTCGAGGTGAACGTGAACACCGTCAACGGCATCCTCTTCGTCGGCGTCGGCCCCGAGTTCGCGTACCAGCTTGGGAAGCTGCGTGCCTATGGGCACTGCCTCGTCGGGGCGAGTCGCTTCGCCACCGTCTCGGCCATCGGTGGCGGGATCCTGCCTGACCTCGTCGCGGGTGACGAAAACTTCGGCGACAATGGCTTCGCCTGGAGCGCCGGCGGCGGCCTGCAGCTCCCCATCACCCGCCGCGTTGCACTGGACCTCGGTGTCGCCTATCAGGGACATGGAGCGCGCGAGTACCTGACCAAGGGCGGCATCACCGACAACGCCAACGGCTCGCTCACGTTCGCCCCCAAGCGCTCCACCGCAAACCTCTTGGCCATCCGATTCGGCGTGACCACTTCGCTCCCCTGGCGCAATCGCAGGTCGAA
This sequence comes from Gemmatimonadaceae bacterium, assembly GCA_031423355.1. Lineage (GTDB taxonomy): Bacteria > Gemmatimonadota > Gemmatimonadetes > Gemmatimonadales > Gemmatimonadaceae > JACMLX01. The sequence continues at coordinate 23,791 of JANPFJ010000099.1, forward strand.
GTCGTGACCCTGCCGGTCCATATGCGCGCAGCCGTCTACCGGCGGTATGGCCCGCCGGAGGTGGTGTCGGTCGGGGTCGTGCGCAGACCAGTGCCCCGCCCCAACGACCTGCTCATCCGCGTGCGTGCCACCACCGTCACGTCGGCCGACTGGCGGCTGCGCAGCCTCAGCATTCCCTACGGCTTCGCGTGCATGAGCCGCCTCGCCTTCGGCATCACGGCACCGCGTCAGCCGATCCTTGGCAGTGAACTCGCCGGTGACGTGGTCGCCGTCGGTACCGCGGTGCGCACCTTCGCCGTGGGCGACGCGGTGATCGCCTCTGCCGGCACCAAGCTCGGCGCGCACGCCGACTTCTGCTGCATCGCCGCCGACGGGGTGGTGGTGCAGAAGCCGCAGCACCTGACGTACGAGTCGGCCGCGGCACTCGCCTTTGGTGGCACCACCGCGCTCGACTTCTTCCGCCGGGGGGAACTGCGCAGCGGCCATCGGCTCGTGATCAACGGGGCCTCGGGAACCGTTGGCTCGGCGATGCTGCAGGTGGCCGTTGCCGCCGGCGCCGAGGTCACCGCGGTCTGCAGCGGCGCGAACGCCGCACTCATGAAGCACCTCGGCGCCGCGCGCGTGGTGGACTACACCACCACCGACTTCGCCGCTGAAGGCATTGACTACGACCTCATCGCGGACACCGTCGGCAACGCACCGTACGCGCGGGTGCGCCACGCGCTCATGCCGCGCGGGAAGCACCTCGCGGTCCTCGCCACCCTCCCCGAAATGCTCCGCGCGCCCTGGGTCCGACTCACCACCCACCACCGCATCGTCGCCGGCCCCGTCACTGAACGGGTGGACGACCTCCGCACGATCGTCATCATGGCGGCAGCAGGACGCTTCACGCCGCTGATTGATCGCTGCCTGCCGCTCGACGAGATCGTCGCGGCGCACGCGCGGGTGGGCAGTGGCCGAAAGCGGGGAAGTGTCGTGGTGACGGTGGACGGCGATGACCAGCCTACCGCTTCGGAAACCGGCTGCGCCCCCAGAATCCGTCCGGTGTCGCCATCAACGGCTGCAGGCCCGTGCGTCGGATCGCGGCATTCGCCGCGCGTTCCGCCATGACCAGCACCGAGTCTTCGTTCACGGACAGCACGCGCCGATCGCGCATCAGGACGCGCCCGTTCACCAGTACCGTGGACACGTCGTTGCCATTCGCGAAATAGGCCACGCGATACAGCGGCATGTTCATCGGCACCATGTGCGGCCGCCACCAGTCGATCAGGATCACGTCGGCCTTCTTGCCCGGTTCGAGCGACCCGATCTCGTTCTCGAGCCCGAGCGCGCGCGCCGCATCGACCGTCACCATCTCGAGCACCTTGCCCGGTGGGAGCACATTCGTGTCGCGCCAGTAGAAGCGGTGATAGCGCATGGCCTGGAACATGTGCCGGAACATGTCGTAGCTGCGATCCGGCGCCACGCCGTCGGAGCCGAGCATGACCGTGACGCCGGCGTCGAGCAGCTCGACGAGCTGGAAGCGGCGGCGCGTGGCGGCGTTCGCACTTGGGTTGTGGACGATCCGGGTGTTGGTCGCCTTGAGAATCGCGATCTCTTCGTCGGTGAACTCGGTGGCGTGTGACAGAATCGCGTCCGGACCGAGAATCCCCATCTCTTCGTGGGCGAACTTCACCGAGCCGGTAGTGTGCCCGTCCTGCGTGAAGATCAGTCCGTACTTTTTCGACAAGGCGCGTGTGGCGCGCGCCTGGGCCTTGAGTTCCTCGAGCGCGGCGCCGGTGACGGGGTTCTCCGAAGGGTGATGTGTCGGAAAGGCAACCGCGAGGTGAATGCGCCCATCGCCAGCGCCGTGCCACTTCCTGATCAGTGCCTCGGAAACTTCCAGCTGTTTCTCGAACGTGATCGCCACGTCGCGCGATGCGTCGCCGGTCCACTCCGTGAACGTTTTCGGAAATGGTGCCCGGCGCGGGCCGACGGCGAGAAAGTACCGGATGCCGACATCCTGCGTGGCCTGCAGGTAGGCATCGCCATACTTCACATCGTCGGTACGCATGACCATGTCGCCGCCGCCGAAGAAGCTCAGTGCCGTCGTGACGCCGAAACGCACCCGCTCCACGCCCGTGAGCAGTGCCTCGGCACGCCAGAAATCGACGGTCGATCCACGGGCGTAGATCTTCTCGGTGGCGCCGTACCATTCATCGGTATCCATGCCGAGTGACTTGACCAATCCGTGGCCGGCGTGTCCGTGACCATCGATCAGGCCAGGCATCACGATCTTCCGCTTAGCGTCGATGGTCTCGCGCGCCGCGTACCGCGTCCGCAGCGACGCTGAACTTCCAACCGCAACGATGCGATCACCGCGAATGGCCACGGCTCCGTCATCCAGCACGCGGCGCGCGGAGTCCATCGTGATGACGGTGCCGCCGGTGATGAGCATGTCGACGCGCTGGCGCGCCTGCGCATCGAGTTGGGCAGCGGGCAGCGCGCCGACCAGTGCTGCGGCGGGGAGGAGCAGGAGCGGCTTCATGCGCGGCACTCGGGCAGGGGTGGGCGTGTCCAGCGTGCCACCGAATGTACCGCCGGAATCGGCGGCCTGCCGCTATGCCGTGAGGATGCTCGCCACCGACACCGCGAACCCGGGCAGTACGTTTTCGCCGTCCAGCGTGTCGGTTCCTGTCAGCGTGATGGCAGAGCCGTCGGCGCGAAACACCTTCGCACACCGTTTGCGCGGATCGACGACCCACACCAGCAGCGTCCCCGCCTGCAACCAGTGCGCCACCTTGGTGCGGACCATGCGCGCACGATCGCCCGGCGAGAGCACCTCGACGACAAGATCCGGCGCGATCTCGTCGAACCCGATGACGGGCTCACGAGGGGTACGGTCCGCGCGGATGTACGCGACGTCGGGTGCCCGCACCGTGTCGGGGCTCCGCGCGAGGGTGAAACCGGTTTCCGCGGTGTACACAGTCCCGATGGGATGCTCACGGAGGTAGATGCCGATGTCGATCAGCATCCTCGCGGCGATTCGCCCATGCTCGGCTTTCGCTGGCTCCCGTACCACCAGACGACCCCGGACGAGCTCAGTGCGCTTGTTGTCGAACGGCTGCTCCGCAAGCTCCTCGGACGTCATGTACCTGAACTGTACCATCGCTGCCCCCGTCGCCTGAGACGGTGAACCGGCGCGTCGCCTTACCGCGAGCGCGTCGACGTCCACACTGATGTGCAGTATCGAAGGTACAGTGGAAGAGTCGCCGGTGCGTCATCATTTTCGCGCAGGGAATTCAGCGGACTCACGGCTTGACCTGCGCGGCCCACCGAGCGTGGAATCGACGACGATCCACGTCTGACAACCACCGCGCCGCAGCGCCTACTTTCCGTCCATCTTCCAGAACGTGATGCCGCTCGCCTGCTGGCCCACATCCACCGTCGCCACTTTCGCACGTGCGCGAATGTCATATACATCCACCTTGCCCGGCGCCGCGCCAACTCCTTCGCTGCTCACGAAGGCGTACCGTGAGTCGGTGCTGATGGTGACGCCGTGTGCAACGGTCGTCGACGTCGGCAGTCTGGCCACGCTGCGCCCGGTTCCGAGATCGTAGATCTCGACGCCGGCGCTCTGCTTGAGAGTCGCAACCATGAACTTGCCATCGGGCGTCACGGCGAGGTTGTACGGTCCGCGCCCCGTGGCGATCCGGCGCGTGATGGACCACGTTGCGCGATCCACCTCGACGATTTCGTCGGCCTTGTTGCAGGCGACGTAGACGACACGCCCTTCGGCTGACGGTTGCGCCCACGTCGGTGAGCAGCTGGCGCTCATGCTCGCGCCGTGGCCCTGCGTCATGTCCATCTGATGCGCCGGTGCGTTGGCCGAGTCGGGTTTCGCTCCGGGCGTGCTCATGGCGTGCATGTCGTGACCGCCAGCCGCCATCGCTCCGGCGATTGGTCCTTCCTTGCCTTTCGCAAGCGAGAAACGGCGCGTGACGGCGAATGAACGTGTGTCGATCTCCACCAGTTGGTCATCCATCATGCAACCGGAGTAGTGCATCGTTCCCCCCGGTTCGATGCGGCTGCCGTGTGGCATGGTGCACGTTTCAATCTGCGCCACCTCGGTCAACGTGGGCGTGTACACCACGCTGATGCTGCTGGGCACCATCTCGCCGTGCAGGTTGAAGTTGGCCGAGAACGAGTACAAGCCATCCGGTGTGACATCGAGCGACGCCGGGAACTTGCCGAGTGAAATGCCCCGGGTGACGAGGGTGTCGGGGCCAAGGTCGTATTTCCACAGCTTGCCGTCCGGCGTACCGTGGCCTGTCGTCATGTACAGCCATTTGCCATCCGGCGAGATCTGCAGGCCGTGCGGTCCTTCCATTTCGGCCGCCAGTTCGCCGATTCCAACGGTCTTCTCGACCACCGCACCGGTCGGGCCGAAACGGACCCGGTAGATCCGGTCAGCAGACTCGGCGCCAACGTAGAGCCAGTAGGTCGCCGTAGGAGGCACGACGGCCGATGCGGCTGGTCCAGCTGGCCGGGGCGCACGACTGGCGGGGCGTTGCTGTGACAGCAGGATCGGCGCTGCCATCACGATGGCGGCAATGCCGACCAGGGTGTGCGTGCCGGATCGCGTCGTCTTGCGGGGAGTAGTGCCGTTGGCCATGATGATCGCTCGCTGCGCCGGATGCTCTGGCGCCGATTGAGACCGCCGCTGCACAGCGGGTGTTCGCAGCAGTCCACCTGTTCCGGGGAGTTCGTGTCATGAACGTAGCGCGCTGCATTCGCTTCGTCACCGCAGGCCTCACGACGATGCTGGCCCTGTCGTCAAGCCTTGGCGCCCAGTACACCGCCGGCGTCACGCGACTGGTGGCCGAACCGGCGCGGGTGACCATGAAGGCTGGCGAAAGTGTGCCTCTCAAGATCACCGCCTACGACTCGGCCGGGAAAGTCGTCGCCGATGCGCCGCTTCGCGTTGGCGGGCCTCGGGAATCGGTCCGGTACGCCGACGGCCGGCTGCAGGCGCTTCGGGCGGGGTCGTTCAAGGTGGTGGCGACGGCATTCCTGGGACGCGGGATTGCGGCCGTGACGCTCGAGATTCCAGTGACGGTCTCATGGCCGGCGCTGACCAAGCTCGATGTCGTCGCGACGGAACCTGGTCGCCTGTACGTCGGCACGATGCTCGGCCATGCGGTCAAAGGGTCGCACGCTGACGGATCTCCGCGGGCTGGATTGACGCCGGTGTGGCGCAGCTCCGACGCCGCTGTGGCCACGGTCGATCGGTTCGGGAATGTCACGGGCATCAAGTCGGGCGTCGCGATGATATCGGCCGAGGTGGAAGGAATCTCGGCGCAGATGAAGTACACCGTCGCCGCCAACCCGGTGGCTCGGATTGAAACAGGCATTCGCGAAACGACGGTGAACACCGGCGACGTCGTCCACCTGTTGGCCGTTCCCCGCCGCGCGAACGGCGACGCCGTGAACGACGCGAAAGTCGACTGGAGCTACGTCTACACGCCGGATGACACGACCGCCGCGCCGGGTGGTCCTGGCATCATCGATCGGGCACCCGACGGGACGCCGCTGTTCGCCGCCAACGCGCCCGGACGCTTCACGCTGATTGCGCAGTCCGGAACGGCCATCGCACGCACGGTGCTCGATGTGAAGCCCCGCGACGTACGCCGGAAGATCACGATCACCGGGCGCGGTGTGGTCAACACCACTGCGACGTCGGACCTCTGGCCGTGGACGGGCAAGGACGGTCGCGACTACTGCGTGGTCGGCACGTGGGGCGGCGATGGGTATGCGCTGATCTTCGACATCACCGACATGAACAACATCGTCAAGACGGATTCGATCCGGATTGACGCACGCACGATCAATGACGTGACGGTTTCTCCCGATGGCCGCTTCGCAGTGCTGTCCCGCGAAGGGGCCTCCAATCGCGTGAACGGGATCGTGATTCTCGATCTGGCGGTTCCTGCGCACCCGAAGATCGCGTCGACCTTCAACGAGCAGCTGACCGGCGGTGTGCACAACATCTTTGCCACTAACGATCACATCTTCGCCATCTCCGGTGGTGAGAAGTACGTCATCATCGACGCCAAGGACATCACCAAGCCGCGCTACGTGAGCGAGTACAAGCACCCGGGCGCCCGCATCCACGATCTCTGGGTCCGCAACGGCATCGCCTACTCGGCGCAGGGCGGCGCTGGCACGGTGCTGGTGGACGTCGGTAACGGCAAGTGGGGCGGCACCATCGAGAAGCCGAAGCTGATCAGCGTGTTCCCGATCAATTCGGGCCACGAGATCTATCCGTACGTGCAGGCGAGCACCGGCAAGACCTACCTCTTCATCGGGGACGAGGAGATGAACCGGGACGGTCGGGTGTGGGAAGGCACGAATTACGGCGCGACGCTCGGGCAGTCCGGTGGTGTGGCGCAGACGTCGGGCGGCTATGTGCACATCGTCGATGCGACTGATCCGATGAACATGAAGAAGGTCGGGCGCTATCACCTCGAGGACTACGGCTCGCACGATATCATCGTGGAGAACGACATCCTGTATCAGGCGTACTATGACGGTGGCGTGCGCGTCGTGGACGTCTCAGGTGAGTTGCTCGGCAATCTCGCGGAACAGCACCGGGAGATCGCGGTGTTCAAGCCCTACGATCCGAAGGGAATGACGGCGAATGCCCCGTTCGTGATGAACGCCATGCCGTGGAAGGGCAGGGTGCTGTTCACTGACTTCAATTCGGGACTCTGGGCGGCCAAGCTCGAGGAGCGGGCGGCGGTGGTGCCGTAGCGGTCTTAGGAGCGCGATGCCATGGGTGACGAAGGGCGCGGTGACCGGTGTGGTCGCCGCGCCCTCGTCGTATCGCGTGTTCGGCCCATGTCACCTGACGGTGGCCGCGCGCCTCTGACATGGCCCGGAGATCAGCGACGCAACAGCCGGTACTTCTTCCGCTCTCCCCAACGCCGCCCCGTCAGCACTTCTGCCGCTCGGCTGAGCACATTCTTCCAATCCTTCGGTGCCCAGTCGGCGGGTCTGAATTCCGGCGTGAAGCTCCAGTCCTGCGCTGCGACCAGTTCGCGCATCACTGCGGGGTGCGAGCCGGTGTAGCGGCGCAGCCCATAGACCTGGCGGAAGGCGAACGACGGGTCTTCGAGCGTCTCTTCGCTGGCGCCGTGGTACCAGTAGTTGAAACGGGCCATTTTCCGCCCCATCCGTGCCGGCGGCTTGGCCCAGCCATAGTGCAGGATGGTGCCACCGCTCCGTACGACCCGTGGCTTGTGGTCGGCCACCATGAAACTCTGCGCGTCGCCGATGCTGCGCGCCCCGATGCCGTTGCGGACGATGCGCACCTCGTTGCGGTACCAGTTGTGCGCGGTGGCGATCACGTCAAACGAGCCATAGAAATGCGTGTAGCGAAACAACAGGGCTTCAACCTGCGTGTTGGCGGCGTGCTGCTCGCAGGTCGCGCGGATTGCCGCCAGATCGTCCTCATGCACCACTTCGTCGGCCTGCAGGTAGAAGCACCAGATGCCGCGGCACATCGCCAACGCCTCATTGGTCTTCTCGGCCAGCATGTGCCCGCCGCGGTTCTTCGACTTGTCCCAGACCGTGTCGACGATGCGAATCTTCGGACTGTCGATGGCGGCAATCACGTCGCGCGTGGTGTCGTCTCCGGCGCCGACGGCGACGATGTACTCATCGACGATCGGCAGGATCGAGCGGATCGCTTCGGTGACCGGGTACCCCATCAGCACGGCGTTCCGGACGACGGTGAAGCCGGAGATCAGCGGCCGTTCCGCCATCGGAATCGGCGCCGTTTGCGGTGTCATGTGAGCATGCCTGAGCCTCCGAGTGCGTTGATCCGGCGAATTCATCAACCTCTTTCTGGAACTTTCAATCTTATCCCTTTCGATCGGGCCTCGGCAGAGGCACGATATGGGTCTCCCCGCGTGAAGCAGGCGCGACGCGCGGCCCGTCGCGATTCTCTGCCTGGCGCCGCGCCGTGAGTCCGCCCCCAGCCGTCGCTGGCACGCGCCGCGGCGGATGCACTCTTGCCACTTGGCGTACAACGCGGCACTCTCCCGGATAGTACTCCCGTTCGCACCGCCTGGCCGCTGGCGGCACGGCAGTACCGTCGGCGCCAGCGATTTCCAGCTTCCCGCGACACCTCCGAGAATGAGCATCCAGGCATTCCTGCAAGATCCGGTTGCGTTCATGACGCATACCATCGTCCTCCCGCCGCCGAGTGCGACACCGAATCCAAGGGGGCTGTGCGAACTCCGCTTCCGGGTATCGGACAAGAAGGGAACGAACCTCGTCACTGGGCAGCCGTGCGACATCGTCGCGCTCGACAAGAGCGACAACTGGAACACGGGGTTGCCAAGCTTCGAGGCATTCTTCTGCCCGTACGACAGCGACGCGCTGCACCTGCTGGTTGTTGATGCTGCGGCCAACCTCATGTTCACGCCGACGATGAACGGGTGCTCATTTGGGGTCGGTTCGGCCACTGACGAAGGAGCACGTCTGGTAGGGCACGTGAACGTCTCGCGAACGATTGCCTCACAGCTCGGCGCAGACACGCAGGAGCTGTCGCAAGCCAATCAGCTCCACGCTGCCGTTCACGGTGCCAGGGTACTTGGATCGAGCCAGTACACACCCTTCGGCAGCGGTCAATCGGGCACCACCTTTGGCGTCCGCAATCAGCTCACGAGCAAATGGAAGTTCTACCGGCAGGTGTGGAAGTCAGTGTCAGGCTCCTACCAGCTCGTTACGGCACCAACGAAGTTCGCCTAGCCCGGCGCCGCCTGACCAGTCCAGCGTGCGCGATCTGCATTTCGGACGGCACCGATGGACGTCGCCCGCCCGCGCAGCGTTTTCACCGTGCGAGCGGGTGGGTGTGAGCGGCCTGAGTGCCGCTCTGATTGTCGTCAGTTGGCACCCAAGACTGTCTGCGCGTGCGACTGCAGCATGATGTCCTCAGTACCCTGCGCCAGCGCGAGTTGCATTTGCCGACGCGCCTCGCGCGGCCGGCCCGTTCGGAACAGCGCCCACGCCAGCAGGTCGTGCCCGTACACGTCACCACGCTCGCGCAGTTCAGCGCGCGCGCGTCGGAGAACATCGGCACGCTGTGACTCCGAACCATGGTCCAGCAGGTACAATCCCCACGCCCGGTGAATCGCCCCGGGCTGGGTCAGCGCGCTGATCGACATCGCGCTGGCGTACTGGGCCGCCTGTGCTGAATCGCCGAGCGCCGTGTACGCCAGACTGACGGTTGCCAGTGTCGTTGGGTCGAGCTGAATGGCGGTCGCCTGATCGCCGTATTCGATCGCGCGCCGGAAGTTGCTGCTCGCCAGCGCGGTCCGGGCCAGACCGCCGAGTGCGCGCACATCGTCGGGGTGACGGTGGAGTGCCTCCTGGAACGCCGTGTCCGCGGCAGCGTATCGCCCAAGCCGGAGCTCGAGCTCACCGAGCCGATAGTGGAACCAGGCGCGCTGCTCCTGCGGCAGATCATCTCGTCGATCGACCGCCACGATCGCACGATGCAGCATCGCCCGGGCGATCGTGGCGTGTCCGGTCAGTTCGTACCAGCGCGCGACACGCGCATCGGTGGTGAATTGCTGTCCGTCACTGACCACCGCGCGGAAATGCGCGGCGGCGGCGTCGTACCTCCCGAGTTCCAGTTCGATTTCGCCGAGCAGCGCGAGATGCGAGGGTGTGGCCGGCTCGAGGGAATCGACGGTGACCGCCACCGCATGTGCCTCGCGGAAGGCGTGGCGGGCCATCAGGATGCTCGCCAGCACCTCGAACGCCTGTCCGTTGCGATGGTCGCGAAGTGCAATCGACTCACGCGCCAGTGTTTCGGCTTGTGACAGATCGCGCGTCGACCCGGCGGATCGGGATCGGGTGAACAGCAGGCGTGCGAGGGTCAGCCGATCGGTAGCGGACTGTCGATCCTGGGCCACTCGGCTGGAGTAGAACGCGATGTCGCGATCCCGGGTCTCGGATTCGGTCTGCGGAGTGTCCGCGAAGGCGACCAACGGCGCGGATGATGTCATCGCGTCGCTCTCGCCATCTGCGCGGCTGAGCACGATCAGCGTGGCAAGGGCAGCGCTGGCCAGCACCGCGATACCGGCGGGTGCACGGAAACGAACGAACTGCGGCATGATCGGAATCCGGAGGGAAGGCGGCCCGCTGCGGTGATGCACGGAGATCCGTGCATCACCGCAGCAGGTGAAGCCTGAACTACAACGTTGGTGATGCGAGGTACGGGAACCGGGTCAGGAACGCCTTGTCGTTCACCGGAACGTTGTCGGTGCAGAGTGGCAGCTGGCCGTTGTCGCAGAATGCGCCGTTCGGCGAGAGGATCTTGCCGAAGATGGCCGACAGCCCGGCATCGACGACATCGTCACGGAGATTGCGTCCGCCCCAGCCGTTGGCGAGCGCCCACGAGAGCCACCCGGACGTCGCCGGATTGCGCGACGACTCGACGATCAGCATGTCGGGATAGAGCACGGCACCGAGCGTGTTGGCGACTTCCGGCTGCCCGCCACGGAATGCATTGATGAAGGCGAGGCTCTGCGCCCCGAATTCGGCGGTGTTGTAGGGCTGCGTGCGATTGTAGCGATCGTGATTGGCCTTGACGATCGTGACTTCGCTGACGAGAGGATTGCCAAGGAATTCCACCTGTTCGTAGCGGACCTTGCGTGAGCGCTCCTCGGTGTCCTGCTGCTCATCCGCATCGTTGCTGGCCTGGTCGCCGCTGACACTGGCGCTGGTGGTCGGATCGGTGAGTCCGTCTTTCTTCGATGTATCGCCGCAGGCGGCGAGCATCGCGGTGGACGACACGGCGAGTGTCAGGGCAAGCGCACGCATGGCACGCGCTGAGTTCTTGTGCAGCATTTGTGTGTACTCCTGGTGAGTGAAGATATCGAGGACGCGTGTGAGCGGATCAGTTCCGGATGGCGCGGCTGGTCGTGCCCCAGACACCAAAACGACCGTTCGTTGCCGGGTTGCTGAGCATGGCGGTCGGGACTTCGACGACAATCGCCATGTCGTTGATGCCGCGCAGGAAATCCACGGCCGGGTTCGCGCCGACCGCCTCGCGGAACGTCAGCGGGCCCTGCGTGATCTGTGACAGCGGGCCGGTTTCGGGACGGCGGTCCGGCAGGATGCGGAAGAACTGCTCGAGATCGATGAAGAACGGGTCATCCCGCGGACCGGCAAAGAGCTTGATGCCGCGCGACTCGATGATGGTGTTGGTGAAGCCCCACGTCTTCCGGGCGTCCATCAGTGTGTTCACGGTGCCGACTGCGTCCGGCTCGTACGGGCCGCGCATCGTCACCAGTTGCTTACGACCCTGCCCGAGGAAGGTGAACTGGAACACCAGATCCTCGCGCGCGTCACCGGTGTTGTCGATCTTGAGCTGATAGAGCTGCTCATGACGGGTGCCAAACGTGGCGCTCGGCGTCTGTGCCGGTGTCAACGGTGAGCTGGTGCCAAGCACCAGGACCGTCCGCGTCGGATCGTTCGGCGATGGGAACGCGTAGACGTCATTGACGTCGAACCGCGGGGACAACTCGACGAGCGGCGTGTCCTGATGGTCTGATGCCATCAGTTGACGCGCCGTCAGGCCGGCACCGGCCAGGACTGCCAGCGCTGCCAGCGCCTTGAGCTGCACTCGGGTGGTGGGTAGCCTCATTTTCATAACTGCTCCGGTCGGGAAGGAGGGGACGGCATTGCACGGGACCTACCCCCGCGCTACGCCGCGCCCCCGAAAGCGGATTGGCGAACTCAGCCATTCCGCTCTGTCCCCTTCCCGCCGCCCCCCGGCCATGTGGCCGCGTGCCTCTGCGCTGAAATCCGCAGCCTGACTCCGCGGGTCAGGTCACACGCGTTCCGTCGTCGCGGGTGCCGGTGAACCAGCCGCATTGCTGGCGCCGAGACTCAGCAGATAGCCCACCGCCACCACCACCACCACGCCAATCAGATTGTGCCACAGGAAGCTGATGCTCGGTACCCAGATCGCCACGGAACCGACGGCCGCCATCCCACTCAGCATCCCGAGGAAGGCGCCACCGGCGCGGACCCGTGGGATCATCGCCAGCAGGAAAATGCCGAGGATCGATCCGTAGAAGAATGAACCGAAGCGATTCACGACTTCGATCAGGGAACCAAGCGTCGCGGCGTAGGTGGCAACGACACATGCGAACAGCCCCCAGATGGCAGTCGCAATCTTCGAGACGTTCAGGTAATGCCTGTCACTCGCCGATTTCTTGAACCACCGCTGATAGAAGTCGACGATGGTCGCGGTCGAGAGTGAGTTGAGTTCGGCTGCGATACTCGACATGGCGGCGGCGAGAATCGCGGCCAGAAAGATGCCGGCGAAACCCAGTGGAAGATTGTCGAGCACGAAACGTGGAATGATGTAATTCACATCGCGCGATGGTTCACCGCTGGCCTGTGCCGCGGCGGCGAGCGCTTCGGTGCGAATCGCGCTGACACTCGCCTCTGACGCACGGAACGAATCGAGCGATCGACGCAGCTCCATCTCGTTTCCGGTGTGGCGAATCGTTGTTGCTGTCCTGGCCGCCGCCTGGCGCACTCCGATCGCCGTGGTATAGCGCTTCTGCAGATCGGCGAACAGCGCCGGCTGCTGCTGCTCCACCTCCGCACTGTGCCGCGGATTGTAGAGCAGCGGCGCCGGCGTGAAGAGATAGAACAGGAAGACCAGCACGCCGGTGAGGAGGATCAGCGCCTGCAGCGGAATCTTCCAGTATGCGCTCATCAGCAGCGAGCTGCGCGCTTCGTCGACCGACTTTGCCGCCAGGTAGCGCTGCACCTGACTCTGGTCGGTGCCAAAGTACGACAACATCAGGAACGTCCCGCCGAGAATACCTGACCAGAACGTATAGGTCTTGGAGAGGTCGAAGGAGAAGTCGAACACCTGCAGGCGACCGGCGGCCCCGGCGATGTGCAGCGCGTCGTCGAGTGGGATCGGCATGCGCACGATCAGCATCGTGATGATTGCGAACATCGCGAACGCAATCACGAACATCTGCTTCACATCGGCCCAGGCGACCGCCTGGACACCGCCGACGACGGTGTAGATGATGGTCGGCAGGCCGATCAGCGCGACGCAGAGCGTCAGATCCCAGCCGAAGATCGACGAGAGGACAACACTGGGAGCCGCGATGATGGTGCCGCACGACATGCCGCGCGACAGCAGAAAGAGCAAGCTGGTCAGCGATCGGGTCTTCGGATCGAAGCGTCGCTCGAGATACTCGTACGCCGTGTAGACCTTGGCCCGGTGCAGGAAGGGCACGAGCGTGACACCGAGGATGACCATCGCAATCGGCAGTCCGAAATAGAACTGGATGAACTTGAGTCCGTCCGTGGCCCCCTGACCGGTCGTGCCGATCAAGGTGATGGCGGAGAGCTGCGTCGCCATCACCGACAATCCGACGGCCCACCACGGCAGGCTGCGATTCGCGAGGAAATACCCTTCGATGTTCGTCGTGCCGCGCGTGCGGCGGAGCCCATCGAACACGACGACCATCAGATACACCGCAACGATGACCCAGTTGACCCAATGCATCGTCCGGTCAGCTCGCGTAGCGGGATTGCAGCAGCCAGAGAACCAGAAGGGTCACGAGCTGGATGCCGAGGACGCGCCAGAGCGTCGTGCGGAAGGGGGGAGTCATGCGGGAAAGATACCGTCGCGGTTGCTCCGACGTGGGGGAGTGCGACGCCTGGCTGGGTGGGCGGAGACCTCGAGTGCGTGCGGTTCGCCCATTTCCCGCCGGTCCGCATGGGCCGCCGCCCGGCGGGCGACTCGCGTCACTTCACGACGATCGGTGCACTCCACCGGAACGTTCCCCACTGCATCGTCAGTCGCCCGTGGCGAGCGTCCGACGGGTCCACCGCGATCGTGAACCGGTCGACGGGCGTCGCCACTGCCTCGCTGGCCATCGGTGCGCTGCCCAGGTCGCGCGCGCTCGTGTACTGCGTGCCCCATTGCCCCGACTCGCCGTTGACGATCAACGCCACGCCTGTGGTGCGGGGTATCGTCCAGAGCGTATGCGTACCGGCTGGCACCGTGATACCACCAATCACAAGCGGCGCAGACGTGGTGATCTGCGTCGCGGCGTTGGCACCGGTGCGCCAGACGCGATCATACGGGATCACATCGCCGAGCAGCGTACGGCCGCGGGCGAGCGGTCGGCCGTAGTCGATGGCGATCGTGACGTTGCCGATGCTGGCTCGCGCCGTATCGCGCACGCTGAGCTGCGCTGCGCCAACGCGCGCTTCGGCTGCCGCAAATCGGGCGCCGATCGCAGCGATGTCGGGCTGCTCCGCAATGCGACGGACTGCCACCTTGTACGTCGATCGCATGCCAGAGTACGAGAGCATCCGCTGAAGGCTGTCGATGATCGCATCGCCGCTGCCGGAGAGCCAGTCATGACGCAGCACGACGGAATCACCACCGCGTCGATGCACCCACCCGCCATGCAGCACGAAGTCCGGCCCGATGTTTCGATCCGGATAGAACTGCCGGAACGGGGCACTGTCACCCGCCGCAAGCGTCGTCGCTGCGCCGCGACGCAGCGACGACGCGATTTCGAGTTCGATGACGCTGTAGAGCATCGAGACGTGCGGGACCGTGAGCGCACCGGCGGTCCTGAATGCCCTCCGTGAGACCCCACCGCTGTCGGTGATGGTGACCATCACCGAGTCGGTCGTGAATTCGGCCACCACTCGGCGGCCGCGCTCGGCCGACGTCGTACCACTCGGCGTCCGGACCTCCATTGCCATCCGTGTCAGCCGGCCGTCCCGGCCAAGGTCGATGACGGTGTGGCGCTGACGGACGAATGGGAAGCGATCGACGTCGTCGCTGACCAGCGAGCGTGGCGTCCGGGTGATGCGTTCGACCGAGACGGTATCGTTGCCGAGGAGGGCGACGAAGCCGTATCGCTCGGTGTCGGCCCTGGGGCCGCAGGCGGCGAGGGCGGCGAGCAGGAGGAGGAGGGGCCGGGGCATTCGAGACGCGCTGGAAGGTGAGATCGGCCACCCGCGTGTGACGCAGGCACTTGCCTGATACGGAGGAGCATCGTACCTGGTGACATTCCCGCCAACGTAGAGCCGCGATCCGAGGCGCAGGGGGACTCCACGCTTCTCGCACATCTGCAACGCCGTTGCGAACGGGGCTGAAATCTCGAGACGTGCACCGCTATTCTGCGTCGAGGGGATTCGCCGGTGGTTGCCCGCTTGCGTCGGCGCCCGCGCGAACGGTTCGCTTTACCAGCGGCGCCCGTCGGCGTCCTCCCCGCCACACACGCACCGGGAGCAGCATGACGAGTGACACGACGACCGGCCTACGCCAGCGTCTGGCGCATCTGCACGCCGGAACGCGCCTGATCATCGCGATACTGGTCAGTGTGGCCACCATGCTGCTCCTTCCCGCGTCCGTGCGCCGGGAGATGCGGGCGGTGGCGTCGTGGGACGCGTTCGCGATCGTGGCCCTGGCACTGACCTGGCAAAGCATCCTGACGCTGGGCCCGGCACAGATCCGGGCGCTGTCGCAGCGTGAGGACCCGAGTCGACTGGCGTCGCTGATCCTGGTGGTCATGGGCGCTGCCGCCTCGCTGCTGGCGGTGTTGTTGCTGCTGCGGGGCACCATGACCATGGACGGGAATGAATGGAACGGCGCGATTGTGCTCGCGCTCTCCGCCGTCGCACTCGCCTGGGTGCTGATCCACACC
Source organism: Gemmatimonadaceae bacterium (assembly GCA_031423355.1). Taxonomy (GTDB): domain Bacteria; phylum Gemmatimonadota; class Gemmatimonadetes; order Gemmatimonadales; family Gemmatimonadaceae; genus JACMLX01. The sequence continues at coordinate 39,552 of JANPFJ010000099.1, forward strand.
GTCTTCACGCTTCGCTACGCCCACCTGTACTACGACGCTGCGGCTGGCACCACACCCCTCGACTTCCCGGGCATGGCCGAGCTGCCAGACTATCTCGATCTGGCATACTTCGCCTTCATCATCGGCATGACGGCACAGACGGCCGATGTCTGCATACATGACCGACGAATTCGCCGCACCGCACTGCTGCATGGCGTCGTGGCGTTTGCATTCAATACTTCGCTCGTCGCGCTGATGATTGGTGTGCTGACCACGGTGTTGTCGGCATCGTGACGGCGCGGTCACGCGCCGACGGCCGGTGCACACCGGCGTCGTCGTGCGCTGTCGGAGCGCGGGGAGCCCGAGTTTGAGCGCAACGGCCCGGGGCCAGTAAACCCCTGACGCTCGAGGGTGGTCTGAGTCGTGTTGGCCCGAATTCAACCACTTCCGGAGTCGGAATGACACAACCACTTGTTCGCTTCGCCATCGCCGCGCTCGGCGCGTTGCTTCTTCTGCCCGCACCGTCGCCGGCGCAGTCTCGGCGCGATCGGGACGGCGACCGTCGTCAGGTCCGGACCATCCGGCTCAGTTATGAACGCCGCGATCGTGCGCCGGATCGCGAAGTGCAGATGTCCGTCGGTGCGCTGCGCAGCGCAGACGACGACACGCAACTGCCGATGGCAGCGATGCGTGTCGATTGGCGGCTGCGCCGCTGGCTGCGTTCCGAGGTCGGGCTGTCGTACGCGATCGGAACATACAATCCGGCAGGCAATGGTGTCATTCCGGCGCCGTCACGGGCACTGCAACTGGGGTCTGCGACCATCGGCCTGCGTGCCGAGCTTCCGGCGCCGTTCGTTCGACCATACGTCGGCGTCGCGGTTGGCCTGGCGTATCGGAACGAGGAGGATGGCGACCCATACACGCGCACGATGATGGCGTTCCCGGCGGGTGTTCGTGTCCCGCTGTCGAATCGAGTCTCGTTGCGTGCGGAAGCGCGGTTCCGCTTCGATCAGCGTCGGGCGGGCGGTGAGGCGATCGGCGTGGAGCAGACGGGCGGGTTGAGTATCGTGTTCTGAGTGCCCGAGCCGGGAAGGCGCACCGGTCCCGTTCTCTTGCGCGCGCTGATGCGGCGCGAGAATTCACAGGCGATGCCCGCGCGAGCGGTCAAGCGGACCGGCTTTCCCTCGTGCGCTGAGCCCCGCGAGCGACCAGCCACTCGATCAGATCCGCCGCACCACTGTCGTGCGCAGCATCGAGGGGTGTCTTGTGATCATGCCCAACCCAATTGAGGTCGGCGCCGTGAGCGAGCAGGTATTCCGTGACGGCGCGCTGCCCCCCGCGGCTGGCGTGCCAGAGCGCGTTCGTGATGTCAGCCGCGGAGGGCGCCGGCGTCGTGGCGCAACACGCCTCGACGCGGACCAGGACTCCAAGTGCCGCCGCTTGCCAGATGGTCGTCGATGCGCCGCGCTCGAGGAGTCGCCGTGCGGCACGCCATTGCGCGAACACGACGGCGTCCGACATCGCCGTACCCCCAGTGAATATCGCACCGGGTGCCTCGATGTCCGCGCCACCTTCGAGCAGCGCGTCGAGGACGCCGACGTCGTCGCTGCTCGCGGCCCAGTGCAGAGCCGTTTCGGGTGAACCGCCGTGCACACCATGGCGCACCGTGGCACGCACGTCCGCCCCGGCCGCGATCAGCATGCCGACGCTGGTCGACGCGTTGGGAAAGTGTCCCGGCCAGTCTGCGGCCACATGCAGCAGTGTGCGGGCGACGCCGCGATCGTCGATGATCCTCGCAGCGGCGAGTTCCGGTTCACCCTGCAGCAGCGTCTCGAGCTCGGCCAGGTTGCCCGATCGGATCGACGCCACCAATGCGATGGCACGCGCGTCTTGCGCCTGCAATTCCACCAGCCACACTCCGCTCAGACAGGTTCATGACCGCCTTCCGATACGAGATGGCAAGCATAGGGCTGCGTGTCAGGCCGGCGCAACGGTCTCGCCGTCGGTCGGTTGCTCCGGCCTGCCGTTTCGTTGCGGTGACCTGAGGAGACTGCGTCGCGCGATCGGTGTCGCGGACGGTGCCGCTGTTGGTACCTGGTCCGGAGCCTCGGCGAACCGGGTGGAGCGGTACCGAGTCGCGCTCCACGCTGGATCGGATCGACGTCATCGAGCCGGACTGGACGCGGTGCTGCGGTCGCTGTTCCTTGCAGCGTCCAGAGTCACCGTCCACTCGTCAGCCTGATGTCAGCCATGCTCGGTCGCATCATTACGGTCTCTCGCGCGCTCAGCCGCCCGCTGCTCGCGCTGATGGTTGCAGGCCACGCCCTCGCCGCACAATCGTCGCGGATCGAACGGACCGTCGACATTGCCGGCAACTATCTCTACGGCAACAACGATCAGCTGATCCTGTCAGCGCGCGCCGGCATCTCGGCGAGGGATACGCTGTACGGTTTTCGGTTCGAGACCCGATACCTGATCGGGGTCAGCGGCACCAATGGCGTCCGACGCATGGACCGCCGTTCATGGCTGGTCTCAGGCAGTCTTGATCGGCGACCGGAAGATCAGCATTCGCAGTTCGTTGTCGCGAGCGTGGAACAGAGCTTCGAACTGCGGATCAACAATCGCATCAATGCGGGTGTCGGCTACAAGTACCTGATCGATTGCGACACCACCTACCAACTCGACGCGAGCGCCGCGATCGTCGGTGAGTGGAGTTCGCTGCCGCCGAATACAACGCTCGGCGCTGGGGCTGGCGTGCAGCGATCGCAGCTGCTGCGTTTTTCGAATCGGCTGCGATATCGCAACCAGTTCACCGACAGGATGAACCTGGATCACGTCACGCTGATCCGTCCGCAGATCGATGACTGGTCCAACTTCCTTGGCTCATCGCAGACGAGCCTCGGGTACCTCCTCGGCAGCCGGACCTCGTTGCGGCTGTCGTTCCAGAATGATTACGACAGTCGGTCGCGGGCACGTGGGGCCCGGTCGAATCACAATGGACAGATGCTGGTGGGAGTGACGGCGAAGTTCTGAGCGGGGCACGGCGTCTCCGGTGCCGACCGGACCGTGCCGTGGCGCTCTCGGGTGGAGCAGGGTGAGTCGTCGATGAGAACAGACGATTTGCAGACGACTGCGGCGTAGCATCATGGTGCCATGGACCCACGACCGGAGCGGCACATGATGCGTGCGATCGGTGTTACGACAATGCTGTACACACTCCTTGGTTGTGCCGACGGGAAGGTGAGTACCCTCCTGGAGCTTCCCCCGGTGACGAAACTCACCGCGCTTGATGGCGACAGGCAGCGCGTTGGCGTCGGTGGCGCACCGCTCAAGCCGCCGCTGCGGGTTCTGGTGCTGACTGGCGGATTGCCTGCGGCTGGTGTGGAGGTGAACTGGACGACGACATCGGGGACGGTCAGCCCGGAGCGGTCGACAACCGATCAGTTCGGGGTCGCAACCGCTACCTGGAGACCCGCGGCAAGCCAGCAAGAACCGAGCGCCACGGCGACCATCGGGTTGCCATCGAGCCAATCCGTGTTCTTCTCCGCGCGCGTCTTTGACGGTCTGGTTGACGGCTTCGCCATGGTCCTCCTGAAGACGAACGACGGGTATGTGTTCGAGAGTGTGCGGAACGGAAGCTCTCCGGCTGTCGATACGATCGCCGTTGGCGCCGGCATGATCTGGCGTCTGGATCCGTTCGACTATGAGAGCCACACGATCGATACCTTTGGTGCCTCGGATCTCGTGGGTGGCGACTACCCGTATGCCAATCCATCCGAAGTCCACGCGACCTACCCCAAGGTGGGGACCTTCACGTACAAGGACCTCCCTTACGGCGGGACAGGTACGGTCGTGGTGCGGTGAGCTTTGACCGTTGGGGTGGGCGATTGCGCTGCAACGTCAAATACGACGCTCGGCGCTGGGGCTGTCGTTTCAGAATGACTACGACAGCCGATCGCGGGCACGTAGGGCCCGGTCGAATCACAATGGACAGATGCTGGTGGGAGTGACGGCGAAGTTCTGCACGGAGCTGATGCTGCGGAGCGGGAGCTGAGCCCTGGTCGCCGCGGTGGGCTGATCGTGCCGGCGGGTGTGCAACACACCTCATTCGGACGCTCCTGCCGCGATACTTCGCAGTGCGCCGCCGCCTCGGGCGTCAGTGCGGTAGAGTCTGCTTTCGTGCGCGTAACCTGCCACGGCGACATAGCCGGCGTGACATTGGCACTAAGTTCGGGGGAACACTACGACAGTGTTGGTCGCTAACCGGTACGAAGGACTGCCGTGCCTGATGTCCAACTCCCATTGCGAATGCCGACCCGACTGCGTCGCTTTGCCGGCTGGCTTTTTGAGGGTCGTTCATCTGACCCCGTCGATCGCGCCACGGAACCGCTGATACGTGTGGCAATGGTGACGGGTGTCGTGTCATCGATCCTCGGACTGTGGATCAATTGGCTGATTGCCGGCGATCGGGTGCTCGTCGCGCAGTATGCGATCAGGAGCGCTCCGATCCAGTTTGTTGGTTTGTGTGTGTCGTTGGTGGTGCTGCAGCGCATCGGGGTTGCGGCGGCTGCGCGCGTGTTCGGTGGCTTTGTGATCATCACGATGAGCCTGACATCGGTGGTGCTTGGTGCGGAACTGATTTCAAATTCGCTCCCACGCCTGATACTGCCGACGATCGTTCTGGCAGTGGCTCTGCGCCCTGCCGAGTCGGCAATCTGGATGCTTTGTCTGACCGCGGCGGCATGGGTAGGTCTTGCGCTCGACCCGTTCCGTGCGCTGTCGACGCAGGCGCAGCAGGCAGTCGTGGGCCGTCTTGCGACCGCGACACTGGTGTTCGCGACGAGCCATCTGATTCTGGTGGTCTTTCGCCGCGCGCTGCGCCGGGAAATCGCCGCCGCCAGCGGGAGCGCAGCCCAGCTCGCGCGTTCCCAACGGGTCAGCAGTCTAGGCCGCCTGGCCGCAGGGACGGCGCATGATTTCAACGGACTGCTCGGCGCAATCCTGCTGACGACCGAGGAGATCGGATCTGCCCGGTCGGACGCCGAGCGCGACGAGGCGGTGGGTGCCGTGAAGGATCTCATACGGCAGTCGACCGAACTGACGAAGCGCCTGTTGCAATTCGCGCGGGGAAGCACTGAGGGCGATGACGAATACTTCGATCTGCGCGAGTCGGTGGATGAGGCGCTTGACGCGGTGCGCCCGACCTTTGGTTGGCGCATCACGGTCACGCAAGATGACGCCGTGATGATGCCCACGCTGGTGCGAGGCAGCCGTGTGGAACTCCGGCAGATCTTCACCAATCTGCTGATGAACGCCGGCGATGCCATTCAAGGCGAGGGGACGGTCGACATCCGCATCGACCTGCACGGACCTGAACGGGATCGCGCGGTGCGCGTCGTCGTGCGCGACAGTGGACCCGGTGTGGATCGCAGTGTCCGCGAGAGCCTCTTTGAACCATTCGTTTCGACCAAAGGTCTCGAGAAGGGTACAGGCCTCGGTCTGTCGACGTCACAGGCGATCGCCGAGCGGCATGGCGGCACTCTCGTGCTCGACGCCGCCGCGCCGCCGCCCGGCGCAACCTTCGTGGTCACGCTTCCGCTGGCGCGGGTACCATTCACTCTGCAGTCGGCAGTGGCCTGATCATTCACGAGCGACACCGAGCGATCGCTCGGGCGCGCTGCCAGATGCCGAACGGAGGATAGTGGCATGCGGATCCTGTCCAGATGCTCCGCCGCGATGGCGATCGTCTCCTGTCCGCTGCTCGCGCAGCCTGGTGCCAGTCCGCAGACGGCACCGCTGACGCGGCCGGTGCCGGGTCGGATGCGCGCGCAGCTCCTCGCCGCCAACGTTGGTCTCGGTGCACTCGTCGGCGGCCTTCGCGCACTCGTCGCGCAGCGGCCGATCAGGCGCGGTGTCCTGTACGGCGCGTCAGGTGGCGCGATTTCGGGGGCCGGACGCCAGCTGGTTGGTACACGTCGTGCGCTCGCCGGCGTCTCGGGGCGTGCGGTGCACGATCTTGGGCTTGGGGTCGGCACCATGGCCGTGCGCGACACCCTCGAATTGCCGATGCACATCAGACCGCTTGTCGCGCGGTGGCGTCCATCGACGCGTCAGTGGCCACGGGTGCGCGTCAACGTGACCAACCTCGTCACGTCGATTGCGTTCCTGCGTGATCCTGCTGTATACGTCGACTGGAACGAGACGCTCTGGTCAGGTGCGCTGGTGGTGGCGCAGCGAGCAGGAGTGCCGGACAATTCATACTGGGGGGGCTCGACGTGGCCCGGAACGATCCGCCTGTACGGGGATCTGGGGTCCGACGCGGAGCGACGGCTGCTGTTGGCCCATGAGTCCATCCATGTGCTGCAGCTGGATGCGATGCACGAATGGCTTGGGCATGATGCGGAGTCGCGTGCGTTGCGTCAGTCACGCGCGGGCCGGGCGATCGCACGCTGGGTCGAGCCAGGTGCGCTTGGCGCGCTGGTCGGTCTGGCGAGCCGGCAGGGGCTGCCATATACGCGGAGTCCGCTCGAAATAGAGGCCTGGTGGCTGGCGGATGGGCGCCCGGTCCTTGGGCCGCCGTAGTCTCCACCCGCGTGCATCGACAGGTGCGACTCCGCGCGCTACCGTCGTGCAGAAGTTCCACACGACCCTGCTGCAGCGGGAGCATCGTGGCTGACACCGATCCGATCGCACGTCGTCGGTTTCTCGCTTTTCTGGCGGCCAGCCCGCTGCTGGTTGGCGATACAAAATCGCTGCTGGCGCGCGTGGCGGGCCAGTCTGGCACGACGACCGAAGCGATGGATCTGGCCACGCGCCTGCTCCAGTAGACGGCATCACTCACGCCGATCAGGACCGCGGCCGAGGCGCTCGATCTGTTCGACTTCGAGCCCGACGCGCAGAGCCGCATCCCGATCGCACACTGGGGGTACCTTGCCGGAGGCGTGGATGATGACGCCACGATCCAGGCCAATCGTGATGGCTTCACGAAGTGGGCGCTCCGTCCGCGGCGTCTGGTCGACACAAGTCGTGCGAACGCGTCGGTCACGTTGCTTGGTGCCACGTTTCCAACACCGATCGTCAGCAACCCGGTTGGGTATCAGCGCGCATTTCATCCGGAAGGCGCGCGGGCCGTCGCGCGGGCCGCAAAGGCCAAGAATCATCTGCAGGTGCTGTCGACGGTGAGCACCACGTCGATTGCCGGTCCTGCTCAAGGGCATCGTCACGACAGCGGATGCGGAGCTGGCCGTCGCGCAGGGGATCCGTGGGCTCATCTGTTCGAATCACGGGGGCCGCGCAGAGAACTCTCGGCGTGCCACGGTGGCGTCGCTGCCGGACGTGCTGCAAGGCACTCAGGGCAAGATCCCGGTGATTCTCGATGGAGGGATCCGGCGCGGCACGGATGTCTTCACCGCGCTCGCGCTTGGCGCCACCGCGCTCGGAATCGGCCGCCCATACATCTGGGGGCTCTGTGCATTCGGCCAGGAGGGGGTCGAGATGGTCCTGGCCATCCTGCGGCGAGAGACGGAACTGGTCATGGCACTATCCGGCGCGCCGGCGGTCGCGCGAACCACACGCGCTCACATCGTGGAGCGGTAGTCAGGCGAATCGATTTCGCGTGTGAGGAAGGGTGCCGGCGGATGACGGCCGTCCTGCCGCGCGTTGATCTCTCGGCTGGCGGCGCCGTGCGGTCTGGCCCAGGTCGCGGCCAGACCGCACCAGTGCGTCAGTTGCCCGGGCGCGGCGGCCGCGGCAGCGCGGTCGGTGGCAGCATGCCGTTCAATCGCATGTAATTCGACAACTGGCTGTAGTGATCCGCCATGTCCAGCGCGTGACCGAGCACCATGTTGACGCGCGGCACGGTGCGCGTGTTGCCGTTGAACGTCATGGTGATCATTTCTCCCAAACTGGCATCGGTCAGCTGTGCGAATGCACTCTGGCAGAACGCGAACGACGCCTTCATTTTGGTGACCAGTTCGTCCTTGGGCCAGGTCGCCTTCACCGAGTCTGGCGTCGTGGTGTCCTTCGGATCGATGGTGGCCTTCATCGCACCGTAGTTGTTGCAGAAGAAGTAGTTGTCGGCGGCGACATGCTGGGCGATGTACCCGATCGTCAGCTGCGCCGGAGTCGGCTTGTATCCGAATTTTCCGGCCGGAATGGAATCGAACGCTTGCGCCACGTTCCGCTCGAGGGCCGTGGTCCTCGTGCCAAAAGCGGCGGTGACGGGATTGGCGGGGGCGGCTGCGGCCTGGGCACGAACGGTCGCTGGCAGAGTGAGCGCCACGAGTGCGACGAGCAACGGCTTCATACGGTCTCCGGACTGAGTGACGAGGGGGGCGACGCATGAGATTGGGGCACGGAGCGACCATGCGCAACTGCGCGCCCGATCGCCGGGCTGCGGTCTCGGTCGTTCCCGTGCGCCAAGTGCACTTCGCGCCACCACGCCGGTATGTTCGGAGACCGCACAGCGGCCGGATGGACGCTCTGCAGGCCGTTGCCCTCTCCGGACTGTCCCGATGAAAGCTTCGATCAAGGCATCCGTCACCGCCTGCGTAATGTGCGGAACTCCTCTTGCCGCATGGCGACCGCTCGGTGGGGTGCTGTGCCGCTCGCCAGTCTGCGCGGGGCGTCATCTGGCACTGCCGGCGATAGCCAAGTGTGGAGAATGCACGCGCCCGCTGACCATGGCGCAGCGTGCACGCGGGTACTGCGACAAGGCGCTCTGCCGCGAGGAAGTGCTGCGGAGAAATCGGGAGCAGGAAGCGGCACGCAGGGCGGCGCTCCTCGCGACCGTGCTGCGCCGACGTGAGCGCGCGGCGGCGCAGCGCGGGATGTCACGAGTCGAACAGGCCACCTACACGGCGGCACTCCTGCCGCACAATACCGATCGGGCGTCGAAGCTCCCGGCCAGGCGGCTCGCGGCGCATGAGGCGCATCTTCGCGCCTGTCTGGCGGATGCTCGGCAGTATCTCGCCACGGCGCCGGTGCCCGAAATCGTTGCCGGTGCGCCCGTGCCTGCACCGACAACCGCCGCGCCGCGCGCCGAAGCGCAACTGCTGCTGGCGGGGTGCGCGGCGTGTCGAGGCCAGTGTTGCCGCGAGGGCCGTGATCATGCCTTCCTGTCCGAGGACTCGATGCTCGCCTACCTGCGGCGCTTCCCCGCAGCGGATGACGACGCAATCGTTGCGCATCACATGCAGCACATAGGCGCACAGACGATGACGCACGGCTGTGTGTATCAGGGGGAGCGCGGCTGCACGCTGGCGCCGGACTTGCGCGCCGATATCTGCCACCGATTCCACTGTACGGGCCTGATGATGCTGAAAGGGCAGTTCGCGGCCGGGGACCCGGTCCGGGCGTATCTGGTGCACCGGCGAGGCGAACGACTCTCCGGCGGTCGATTCATCGAGATTGCCACCACCGGTGCCCCTGAGACATCGGCGGAGGGGTCGGCGCCTCAGGTGTGATGGCCTGACCGCTTGCCCTGTGCGTGTCCGCAACGCAAGCTGTTGGCTCGTCGGGCGTCCGGCAGCGGTACCGCAAGGTCCGCTCGTGTGCCGGTCGCCCGGCGGGCGTGCCTGCAAATGGGCGCCTGGTGCCGTCCCGCGCATTGGAGCCAGATGTCACACGAGATACATGTCGTCGTGCCCGGGCGTTCGGCACCGCTCCGTTTCACGGACACGGTCCGGCTGGGTCGTGCCGAGACGAATGACATCGTGGTGAATGATCCGGTCGTGAGCGGCCAACACCTCGAACTGCGGCGCACCGGCGATGTGTGGGACATCGTCGACCTGGGCAGCTCGAACGGGACCTACATCGACGGCAAGGCCATTAAAACTGCCCGCGTCGGTGCGGCGACGAAGTTGACGCTGGGCTACGGCGGCCCCGAGATCCGCCTGACGATCGCCGGAACCGCGGTGGCGCTGGATGGGACGCTGAAGGTGCTGCCGCTGGATGGGACCCTGAAGGTGCTGCCGCAGGACAAGGTCGAGCGCTACTTCGCGGCCGAAGAGCCAAAGAACATGTCGGACCACACTGCGCTGATGCGGGTGGCAGTCCAGGAGCGGCGGACCACGGAGACGCGCACCTGGACGAAGCGTGTCCGTCACTACCGTGTCGCAGTCGGGATCCTCGTGGTGGTGTCCGCCGGTGCGGCGGTGACGGCCCTCTGGCAGTCGCGTCGCGTCAACGCGCTGCGTGCGTCTGCGGGCGCGGTGTTCAGCACGATCAAGTCGCTGGATCTCGATCTGCGTCGACTGGAGGCAAAGAGTGGCCCCGACAAGTCGATCCAGGAGCGTCGAGCGCGCCTCGAGCGACAGTACGACGATCTGCTAAAGACGCTCGGCATCTACAACAGCCGCACCCCAGCCGACGTCCAGCTGATTTATCGCACTGTGCACCGGCTCGGTGAGTCGGAGGCTACGGTGCCTCGCGACTTCGTGGATGAGGTGCGCAAGTACATCGCCAAGTGGAAGACTGAGGACATTCGTCCCTTTCTGGTCCGTGCCGGAGCGAAGGACATGGGGCCGCTGATTGGCGGCATAATGCTGCAGCACAATCTGCCGCGCGAATTTTTTTATCTCGCGCTGCAGGAGAGCCGGCTGAATCCCCGGGCGATTGGACCGTTGACGCGGTTCGGGGTGCCGAAGGGGCTCTGGCAATTCATCCCGCCGACGGCCGCGATGTACGGGTTGAAGCTCGGTCCGCTGCAAGGGGAGCGAACCTTCGACCCCGCGGATGACCGGCATAACGTGGCCAAGGCCACGAACGCCGCGGCCAAGTATCTCGAGGACCTCTACACCACCGACGCACAGGCGTCCGGTCTGCTGGTGATGGCCTCGTACAACATGGGCGAAACGCGGCTGATCAAACTCATCCGAGCGATGCCCGAGTCGCCGGGCGATCGCAATTTCTGGGCGCTGATGGCGAAGCACCGCAAGGAGATTCCGGACGAGACCTACAACTACGTCTTCCGGGTCGTGTCTGCCGCGGTGATCGGCGCCAATCCGCGGCTGTTCGGCTACGACATAGATCCCGTGCTCGGGGGTGCGGTCGACTCAGTCGGAGCGGTCGCGGCGCACTGAAGGGCAGATGGCGCGGCGCACCGAAGCACTCCATAGTTCAGTGACTGCTTGATGCTATTCCCATTGCGCAGGAGGAGTGTATGCATTCATCTCGCCGGACATTGGTTGTGCTCGCCGGGCTCGTCACGCAGGCGGCAGTCGTGATGTCACTCTCGGCCCAGACAGTGGCGGCTCCGATGGATACCATCGCCCGCGGGAAGGCGATCTTTGCGTCGACCTGTCGGAGCTGCCACACCGTCTCGCCTCCACCGCAGGGCGGACCGGCTATGTCGCGCATCGCTCAGCGCTATGTCCAACTGGCGGGTTCGCGCGCAGCGGCCGCAACGCGGATCGCTGAGTGGCTGGCGGGGCCGACTGCCGAGAAGAGCCTGTTGCCGAAGGCCGAAGTTGCGCGATTCGGGGTGATGCCGCACCAGCCGCTGGCTGATGCCGGCCGGTTTGCGGTGGCGGCGTATGTCGTGACGCTGGTGGATTCGGTGCCGCGGCGAGGAAGGGGTGTGCGGCAGCGGTGACGGGGCTCGGCCAGGGACGCCGAATCGTGTGGGCGTGCGAGTCCGGCAGTGTGTGGCGTTGCACGGCTGGCCGTTGCGTATCACGGATCAAGGGCCCGTTGCGCAGACCGCTCGTGCCCGTCCGCCGCGTGTTCAGAACCCACCGAAATGCACGCCCACACCGGCGTACTGCACCCGTTCACGGAAGAACTGCCCATACGGCGACGGCCCTTGGTAGTACTCGGCGAAGACCCCCCATCGCCGACCCGGTGGCTGCGTGCCGCGCGCCCGATCGTACTCGAGGCCAGCGCGCGCGCTGACACTGGGCTTCCAGTCGTGCTCCTCGGATGTCTTGACGTCCGTCGCGGCGAGGAACCGGAATCCGCCCAGCCCGCCGAGCGGGATGATCCAGGTCATTGGCCTGAACTCGGCGCCGCCGTGCACGATCGTGGCCGCCAGATCCTCGGGTTCGCGATTGATCAGTCGCTCCCCGCCGCCATAGAATCGCAGTGCGCCGGCGTCGACCGAGAGCGTCGCTTCCACCGCCTCGAACGAGAGGTTCTCGCGGTCGCGACGTTGTGGCGGTTCACGCAGCAGATACTCATCACCGAGATGGGAACTCTGGTGATAGACGCGCAAGCGCATCGATCCCCGTCCGCGGCGAATCGTGAGCGGAATGCCCACGATGTAGTCGGCGTTGAGCAAGTCATAGGATGGCGCCTCGAGATCGAACTGCGCGAACACCGCCGCCGACAGCGAGAGTTGGACCCCGTCGCCGGGACGTGAACCGTTCCAGCGACCAAGGCCGAACATGTCACCGATACCGACGGATGCGAGATTGCTGTTGGCGCGGACTGGGCCGCTGCCCGATCGCTCCTGCAACACGGATGCGAAGGAATGCGCCGCTTTCGGATCGGCCACGAGCGGACAAAAGACATCGCCACGTGGCAGCGGCGTGTAGCCGGCCTTCTCCGTGCTTGGCAGACCGGTGCCGCAGCGTTCGGGAAACGACACCTGCGCAAGCAGTGATGAGGCGTCGGCCAGAAAGACTGCCGTCGCCAGGGAGCCGACAGCAGCGTGACGCAGGATGAGCGACATGGGCGGAGGGGTTCGTGGAAAGACGGCTCGTGCGGAGAAGGTCTCACTCATCATACAATGGGCGTCGCAGGTCGCGACAGGACGCTCCGCGACGGGCCCCGACACAGTGTGCTGCGCCGGCCAACGCGGCGGGCATCCAACCCGGGGTGCCGAGCTGTCGGTCCGGGCGTCCGCGATCAGCGTACCACCTTGCGCGGTATCCGTTCCGCCGCCATCGCAGCGTGATACGCAAACGACGCTACGATCACCGCATTCTTCATCAGGTCCTCGGCCTGGATCGTGTCATAGAAGTCCAGGTTGGTGTGTCCACCCGTGCCGGGGATATGATCCTGCAGGAACTGGAATCCCGGCAGGCCCGCCTCGTCGAACGCGACGTGGTCGGTGCTGCCGAGACTCTGGTTCGATACCGCTGTCATGCCCAGATCACGGAAGGGGGCCATCCACGCGGTGAGTTGCGCTCGGGCGCGCTCATTGCCCTGACGGTAGATCCCCCGGTACTGGCCGGCGCCGTAGTCCTGGTTGAAGTACGCGGAGAACTTTTCCGCTGCCGGCTTGAGGCCGATGGTCGAGTCGTTCGCGTTGCCGAAGTGCTGGCGAACGTAGGCACGCGACCCGAACAGTCCTTGTTCCTCACCCGACCAGAGCGCGATTCGAATGGTGCGTCGTGGCCTGGCCCCGATCGCCTTGAGGATGCGCGCGGCCTCGAGCATCACCGCCACACCCGAGGTGTTGTCGCTCGCATTGGGACTGGCGTGCCAGGTGTCGAGGTGGGCGCCGATCATGACCACCTCGTCGGCACGATCGCTTCCCGGAATCTCGCCGATGATGTTGGCGGCCTTCTCGACGCGCTCACCGATCGTGTTGCGGACGTCGATCTCGACCTTCACCGGAATGCCACGCTTGAGGATGCGATACATCCGGTTGTAGTGCTCCGGCGTGATGGCGACGATCGCCGGCGACGCAAGCACGCCCGCCCGTGACCACTGATCGTTGCGGGCGCCCGGACGCGAGAACCCGCGCACGGCACCGAGCCATCCACTTTCGCTCTGCAGCACGGCCGTCACGCCTTCTGCGGCGTAGAAGGCGATCTTCTCTTCGGCGGTGAGAAGTTCGGGGTTGGGTACGGAGCGTGGCGCCAATGCTCTGGGTGCGGTGATGACCGTCTGTTCGATGATGTCGAGGTCGCGTTGCGTGAGTCGTGGCACACCGCGGGCCAGCGCCGCCACATCGATTGGTACCGGCGGCGTCACCAGCACCGCCTTGCCCTTCAGGGTGCCACGATACTTCGCAAGGTCTGCGCGGGTGACCAGATCAACGATCACCGCCTCCGCCACCTGCCGACCCTTCGTGCTTGCCGTGTGCGCGATCGGATAGCCCACCATCGGGGTGTAGTCCGGCTCGAGCAGGTGCACCGAGACGTACTCGTTGTCCCAGGTGACACCGTAGTCCATGTACGGCTCGGCGGCGACGTTCACCAACCCGATGCGTGTCATCTCGCCCTGCACCCAGCGCTGCGCGCGTTGCATGTCGCGCGAGTTGGTGAGCCGCGCGCCGAGCACGTCGGCGATGTAACTCTCGAACTCCATCACCTGTGAACGCTGCAATCCTTCCTCGCGGATCTTGGCGACGATCACCGGATCGACCTCGTCACCTGCCGGCTGAAATGCGGCGCTGCTGAGGATCAGGAAGAGCGCGGCCGCGATCGGTGTGCGTCGTGAGGGCATGATGCGGATGGTAGGAGGACGTGAACGACCCTGTGGGAGGAATGGGCCGTGGCGCTCAGAAGTATCCCCCGTACCGCGGTTGAGCCAGAGCCGGACGCCCTCCAGTTCGTCGCCCTGCCTCGGCAGGCATCGTCGTCCGCATCGCGTTCCATGTGTGCCGCAGACGCGTATCAGGAGTCGCCCTGAATGCGTGCGGCCCAAGGAGAGGCGTTGGTCGCAGCGTGTTTCAGCTGGTGCAATATCGGTGACGAACCGTTGAACGCGCGGGCCGAACTGCGGCCGACGCATGACACCCGGCCGGACAGGGCCATGTCAGCCACGCCACATCAGCCACGCCACATCAGCTGGGGAGGTATGCCTGACGTCACCTCACTGCCGATGAACGCAACGATATCGTTGTCACTGCCCCTCGCCAGGTGTGTGACCTCAGGTCACGCGATGTGGTACCATCGACGTCCACACATGAATTTCAGCACCGTCCACAGGAAGGCGCATGCGTAGCAGAAATGTCATTCGTCTCGCGGTCTTCGTAGTCGTAGCGGCATGCTCCAAAGAGCCGACCAGTCCGATTGCATCGCGCGTGGTCGCGCCGGCGTGCACCAATCCGGCGCCGCTCGTCGGGCAGTTCAATCCGCGTGCGCCGCTTCTCCTCGTGATCTTCCGCGATGGCGTGGCGGCTGACGCGGAGATCAGCGACTTGACGGCGAAGTTCGCGTTCACGCCGGTGTTGCGGTGGCCCTTCGGTTTTGCGGCACTCCTGACACCTGAGGCACTTGCAGGTGTGCGTTGCGAAGCGTCCGTGCGGCTCGTGGAGCACGATGGACTCCTGACCATCGACAAGCAGTGATGCGGCCGGACCCGCGTCAGGGGTCGTCCGATACGAGGCCGTCGACCTGTCGGTGCTGATGTCCGGTCCTCGACGCACCCTCGTGCGGGCGGGGCGAAACCTCGTGATGCCGATCCGGCCAAAGCGCGGAAGTGCGCGTGGGATGGACAATGGCGTGCGTGCGCACCGACATGATTCATCGCGGAGCTCTTGCCGCCGCCTGTCCCAGCCGGTATCTCCTCCGGGACGACTTCAGCCCCCGGAGCAACCACGATGCCCACCCATTTTCGCCGCAGCGCAGTCTCGCTGCTCGCGATGTTCTCGTTGGCCGCCTTCCTCGGCGCCCAGGCCACCAGCGACACCACGCGTCGCACCGCTCCTGAATCGGATCTGCCGCTGATTCCTACGCGGGCGCTGAAGTTCACCACCGACGAAGGGACCTGGATGTCCCTCGATCTGTCCCCCGACGGCCGGACCATCGTTTTCGACCTGCTCGGCGACCTCTATACGATACCGGTGACGGGCGGTGCCGCGACGCGCATCACCAGCGGCTCCGGCTTCGACGGGCAGCCGCGGTTTGCGCCCGATGGCAAATCGATCGTGTTCGTCAGCGACCGATCGGGCAGCGAAAATCTCTGGCTGGTGAATCCGGACGGCACGCGTGCGCGGGCGCTCACCCGCGGCAACGCGCAGGCATTCGTCTCGCCCGACTTCACGCCGGATGGGCAGTACATCGTGACATCGAAAGGCGGCGATCTCTGGCTCTATAACATCGGTGGAGGAAGCGGACTGCGACTGACTGGCGTCGCCCCACCTGCGACAGGCGGCGGTCCGGGCGGCGGCGCGGCGCCGACGAACTTCATGGGCGCCAGCGTCTCGCCCGATGGTCGCTACATCTACACCGGCGCACGCACCGGACCGGCGGGCTACAACCAGATGCTGGGCACGACGCAGGTCGTGATGTACGACCGGCAGACCGGACGTTTGGCGACGCGCACACTCAATCTCGGTACCGCGTTCCGGCCCGCCATCTCTCCTGATGGGAAGTACCTCGCCTATGCCTCGCGGCAGATGGCGGTGACGGGACTGAAGCTGCGCGACCTCGCCAGCGGCGACGAACGCTGGCTCTCGAATGACATCCAGCGCGATGACATCGAGTCACGCGGCTCGCGCGACCTGCTGCCGGGCTACTCGTGGACCGGCGACTCGAAGGCCATCATCCTTGCGCACCACGGCAAGATCTGGAATCTCGACGTGGCGTCGGGAAGGCAGACCGCAATACCGTTCACTGCCGACGTCGACCAACTGATCGGTGATCTGGTGAAGTTCGAGTATCCGATCAACGACACCCTGCTCACGGTGCGTCAGATCCGCGGCGCGCGTCCCTCGCCGGACGGCAAGCGGCTCGCCTTTTCGGCGCTCGATCGACTCTGGGTGATGGATCTGCCGAGTGGCACACCTCGGCGACTCACCA
>JANPFJ010000100.1:0-1037 GCA_031423355.1 Gemmatimonadaceae bacterium
CCGTTCATCTACGAAAAGCTGACGGGGATGGAGTTTTTGCGATTCACGGCGGGCTTGTATGGCGAGCAGGGGAAGGAGGTGGAGAGCCGCGGGCACGAGCTGTTAGCCCTGTTCGACCTGGAGTCGTGGCGTGATGAGCTGGTAGAGAGCTACAGCCACGGTATGCGCCAGAAGCTGATTATCGCGAGCGCCTTCGTGCATCGCCCACGGGTCATCGTCGTTGACGAGCCGATGGTTGGGCTTGATCCGAAGTCTTCGAAAATCCTCAAGGATCTGTTTCGCGAGTACACGCGGCGCGGGCACTCGGTGATGATGTCGACCCACACGCTGGAGATCGCCGAGGACATGTGTGATCGCATTGGGATCATGCAGCGCGGAGAGCTCGTTGCCTGCGGCACGATGACCGAACTGCGGGGCGCGACCGGCGCGGACGACGCACTGGAAGCGATCTTCCTGCGTCTGACGGGCGACACGGTGGCACGCGAGTTGGTCGAGGTGTTGGATGCGTGAGGACGCCGCGCTGACGCGAGCGCCCGGCGTGCTGTGGCTGCTGCTGCCCAAGTGGCAAATGGCGGGACATCGCATGTCCAAACGAGAACGGGGCGACGTGCGTCGACTCATCATGGTTGCGGTGTTGGGCGGCGCCTTTTGGCTGGCGAGCTTTCTGATCGCGATTCGATTGGTTCGCTACTTCCGGAGCGCCGAAGACATTGGCACGTTGTTGGCGGGTAAGCTGCTGTCCATGATCTTGTTGTCATTCGGCAGTATCCTCTTGCTTTCCAATATCATCGCCGCGTTGTCCAACTTTTTTCTGGCGAAAGATCTGGACCAGTTGGCGGCGGCACCGATTTCGCCGTGGGCGCTTTACGGCGCTCGACTTGCCGAGACGGCGTTGCACTCGAGTTGGATGGTGGCCCTGCTCTTGATCCCGATCATCGCGGCCTACGGTGCGGCGTTCGACGCGGGCGTGGGATTTGCCTTCGTGTCCGTAGGCGCCGTCGTGCCGTTCCTGTTGTTCCCTGCTGCCGCGGGCTCGG
>JANPFJ010000101.1:0-5682 GCA_031423355.1 Gemmatimonadaceae bacterium
GGCACCACGTGGGAGAAGCTCACCGGCCGGTTCACCGGGCTGCCGGAAGGCACCTACGTCAGTCGCATCGAACCGTCGCATCACGATACGTCGACGTTCTACATCACCTTCGACAACCATCGTCGCGGTGACTTCACGCCATATGTGTACGCGACCCGTGACTACGGTGCGACGTTCGCCAGTCTGGCGGCAACGCTGCCGACCGGCGGTCCGGATTTCGTGCACGTGATCCGCGAGGATCTGGTCAACCCGGATCTGCTGTTCGTGGGTACCGATGTCGGTGCGTTCATGTCGATGAATCGTGGCCAGAGCTGGCAGCGGTTCATGACCGGTCTGCCGACGGTGCCAGTACATGACCTGCAGATTCACCCGCGTGATCACGAGCTGATCGCCGGCACCCACGGGCGCGCCATCTACGTGGTCGACATCGCTGCGCTCCAGCAGATGTCGCCGGCCGTGATCGCGAAGAAGGTGCACCTCTTTGCACCGCGGACATCCATCGCCATGGGTCAGGCGCCGGACGCCGCCGGGAGTGCAGGTGGTGGCAATGGGCACAAGCGGTTTGCGGTCAACTCACCCGCCTACGGTGCGGAGATCACTTACCGGCTGGCTGAAGTGCAGGCAGGAAAGCGTGTCCAGATCGTGATTACGGATGCCGCGGGCGACACCATGCGCACGCTCAACGGGCCTGGGACCGTGGGCGTGCATCGCGTGATGTGGGACATGCGTGGCAAGGCGCCAGCGGCCAAGCCGTTGTCGCCGGCTGAGCGCCGAGACAGCGTGAAGTCGATGGTGCGGATTGCGCAGATTTTCGATTCACTGCAGGCCTCGGGCATGGACAGCAACATGGTGCGCTTCGCGCGGACGGCGATGATGTCAGGTCGCACGGCGGAATTGCTCGAGCAATTTGGTGGCGGTGGCGGTGGCGGCCGGGGACCGGGCGGTGCGCAGGTCGCGGGCCTTCCGCCGTTTGCGGAGCGGCCGGGCGAAGGCGCGCTGGGTGGTGCCGGCCGTGGCGGTGCGGGACGGCCGGGTGCGGGTGGTCCTCCAGGGGCGGGTGCTGCGCCGGGGGCAGGCGGACCGCCGAACGCAGGCGCGATGCAGGCAATTTTTGGCGCATTCCGTGGCATGCAGGATGGGCCATTCGGTCGGGCGGCTCGCGGCGGAGCTGGCGGACCGCTGATGAAGACGGGTGAGTACCTCGTCACCTTCACCTACGGCGACGAAAAGCAGAAGCAGGTCCTGCGGGTCGAGCGCGTTGGTGGCATCACCGGCGTGAGCGGCTTCGGGGCTGAAGAAGGCGACGACGAGCCTGAGGATGACGGCCACACGCGTTAACTTCGCGGTCCCCTTCACTTTGCCCGGAGTCTGAATGGCCGAACGACTGGTGCCCGCACCTGCACAGAAGCAAACGACCGCAGCCGTGGGTGCGGCATCTGGCGAAGTGGATGTGAAGACGATCCGGCAGGTGGTGATGGCATCATCTGCCGGGACCGTGATCGAGTGGTACGACTTCTACGTGTTCGGGACTCTGGCGCCGATTCTGGCGCCTTTGTTCTTCCCGGCCTCGAGCGAAACGGCCGCGTTCCTCAACACGCTGGCGACATTCGGTGCCGGCTTCGCCGTACGCCCGCTCGGCGCGCTGGTCTTCGGGCGCATTGGCGACATGGTAGGTCGCAAGTACGCCTTCATGGTCACGCTCCTGATCATGGGGATCGCAACCGCCGCCATCGGCCTGTTGCCCACCGTGGCCACCATCGGCATCGCGGCACCACTGCTGCTGGTCCTGTTGCGATTGCTGCAGGGACTCGCCCTCGGCGGTGAATACGGCGGGGCGGCGATTTACGTCGCTGAACACGCCCCGGCGCATCGCCGCGGCTACTTCACGTCGTTCATCCAGGCGACCGCCACACTGGGGCTGCTGGTGTCGCTGGTCGTGATCCTCGGTGTCCGGTGGATCACAGGCGAGGAAGCGTTCAAGGCGTGGGGCTGGCGCATTCCATTCCTGCTCTCCGCGCTGCTGGTCGTGATGTCGTATTACATCCGCCGACGCATGCAGGAATCACCGGTCTTCCAGAAGATGAAGGCGGAGGGAACGGTGAGCAAGATGCCGATCCGCGAAGCCTTCGGCACCGCCGAGCGCTGGAAGATCTTTCTGTCGGTGCTCTTTGGCGTTGTGGCAGGGCAGGCGGTGGTGTTCTACACCGGGCAGTTCTTCGCGCTGTTCTTCATTCAGAAAGTGCTGAAGCTGTCGCTCACGACGTCGTACATCACGGTCGCGCTGGGCATCGTCATCGGTACGCCATTCTACCTGCTCAGTGGCGCGGTGTCGGACCGGATCGGGCGCAAGCGAATGATCATCGGCGGACTGTTCCTGGCGGCGCTGACGCTCTATCCGATCTATCGGGGAATGATGTGGGCGGCTGGACCCGTCACAGGAGAAGGAGCCGCAGCGGTGGCGCTGCATCCCAATATTCTGGTGCTCGCGCTGCTCGTCGCGGCCCAGGTGTTCCTTGTGACACTGTCCTATGGTCCGATGGCCGCGTTCCTCGTGGAGAGTTATCCCGCGCGTATCAGGTATACGTCGATGTCGCTTCCGTATCACCTCGGCAATGGGTGGTTTGGTGGCTTCACTCCGCTCATCGCCGCCTCGATGGTGGCGGCGTACGCGAACCCGTTTGCCGGACTCGTCTATCCGATCACGGTGTGTGTCATCGGAGGGGTCATCGGCCTCGTGTTCGTTCGTGAACCGGATGCCTCACGGGCGAACGATACGACCTGAAGGCGCTTCCAAACACGCAACTGGGGGGAGCACCCGCGCGCGGTGTCCGTTCCTTGGTCGTGCCCCGCATCGGTGGCGCGTCAATCGTGCGACGGGTGCGCGTGGAGGTACGCGACATTTCGATCGCTGTTGCTGAAGCTCCGTGCCGTTCACGGAACAGTTCGGACCAGCGAACACGTTTTTCCATGCTTCAGATGCCGAGACTCTTCTTCTCTCGGGAACGGGCGGGCCGCCGCCGTTTTTGTAACAGCACAGGAACGTGACGATCATTTCAGGTGGTCCGTCACGTGCGCTCGGAGGGTATGGCATGGTCTGCCGCTTGCATTGGCCGGCATCTGTAACGAGCACGGCGCTTGCTGTGTCGCAAGACTTTACGACGGACGCGTTCGGACACTTCCCAAGGACTTGTACATGATCGCAGGCATGCTGGCGCTGATGCTGGTCTCGGCTGACACGACGATGCGATTTCCGACCGTCGATCTCGATTCGTTCCCGGTCCCTGTGGCGGCCGCAATCGAGAGCCCGGCCGAGCAACCAGTGCTGACGCTTTCCGGAGCGCCCGACACCGATGCCCTGGCCGGACCTCGCCTGCGCTGGGTACGGACGGATACCATCGTGAAAAAGAAGCGGGCGGCACTAGTCGAATACTCCGACTGGTACGGCCGCCGGTTGACGCTGCACAAGGCGCTGTCGTGGACGATGATTCCACTGTTCGCGGTGTCGTACTACACCGGCGACCGACTGGCGCGTGATGGACGCGCGAACTCGCCGTACGCGGTCCGGGCGCTTCACCCGTGGGCCGCGACCGGTGCCGCTGCCGTCTTCGGAGTCAATACGGTCACTGGCGTCTGGAACCTCTGGGCGTCGCGCAAGGACCCCGAGGGTCGCACGCGTCGCTGGATTCACTCGGCCCTTTTCATCGTGGCGGACGCGGGTTTTGCATATGCGGGTTCGATCGGGCGTGAGGGGCGTGAAAACGGCGAGATCCGTGATCGCCATCGGACGATTGCGCTCTCATCGATGGGCGTGAGCACCGTTGGCTGGTTGATCATGCTGATCGGGCAATAGCCGGCATGCCGTTGCTCGAGACGTTGGTCACGGCACTGGAGCCGTGGAGCACGCTGTACGGGAACTCGACAGCGCTGTCCGTTGGTCTGACCTTCGCACACCTAGGCGCAATGATGGTCGGAGGCGGGCTGGCGCTCGGGGCGGACCGCGCGGTCCTGCGCGTCGGTACCCCCCCGACGTCTGAGGGGCGGCGTGCGATCGCGGATGCGGTTGGGGATGTGCATCGGCCGGTCGTGATCGCCCTGATCGTCTCGCTCGTGTCGGGCGTCCTGCAGCTGACGGCAGACCTCGAGGCCCTGGCGGTCAACAAGGTCATGTGGGTCAAGGTCGGATTGCTTGTCCTTCTGGCCGCAAATGGGTTCCTGATGTTGCGGAACGAGGCTGCTGTTCGTCGTGAAGAAGGCGGTGCCCGCGCTTTCGGCGCGCTTCGGGCGCGCGCGATCACGAGTGTGGTGCTCTGGCTGGCGATCACGCTGGCCGGCGTAGGACTCTTGCAAGGATGAGGGACACCGTGATGGCGACACCCGAGATCGACGCGGCAGGGGACTGCACCGACTGCACCCTGCACGACAGGCGCTCCTTCCTGACGAAGACGCTGTCTGCCATCGCGATGGCCAGCGTCCTGCTCCCCGGTGTGGTGCACGCCGAGACGATGGCTGGCTTCGTGATGCTTCGCAGCGTGCGGCGATCGGATGGGACGGCGAGGTACCCGATCCCGGCGGCCGACGGCGCAATGATCGACACCGAAAATGAGGTGATCCTGGTCCGGACGGCTGGCCAGTGCATGGCATTTGCACTCAGCTGTCCGCATCAACGTGCGATGCTCAAGCTCAAGCGCGGAGATACCTCGTTCCTCTGTCCGAAGCACAAATCCGAGTACAAGATTGATGGCGAGTACATCCGCGGACGTGCCACGCGGAGCATGGATCGTCGTGCGATCCGGAAAGAAGGCGCGGAGCTGGTCGTGGACCTCGAATCACAGATCAGGAGCGATGACGATGCCGCAGGCTGGGCAGCCGCTGCCGTCCCGGTGTAGCGCAGCAGGCACAGAACGAACGAGTCCAGTGTACGATCACGGTCCCCCTCTCCGATGAGTGATGCATGAAGCCAGACACGACGAAGTGTTCCGGGTGCGCAGTCAAATCCGCGCGTGAGACAGTTTCGCGACGCGACTTTGTCTCGATGGCGACGTTGTCCGCGGTCGCAGCCACGCTGGCCGCGTGTGGTGGTGGCGGTGGTGATGATGTGACGGGACCCGTGCCGCCAGGCGTTGGCGAAGTGACGGTGCGCCTGACGGACTTCCCGGGGCTCGCAGCGATGGGTGGGATCGCCAAGGTGCGCAACTCACCGCCGGTGGCGATGACGCGCACCAGCGCGGGGCTGATTGCCTTCTCCATGTCATGCACACATCAGGGCACGACAGTCACGATCGACACCGACGGTTCGATCTTCTGTTCGAATCACGGCGCCGAGTTTACATCGCAGGGCGTCTGGACGGGCGGTCAGCGGACGAGGAATCTTGTCCGCCTGCCGGTCGTTGTCGATGCGGCTGGCACCAACGCCACCGTTACGCTCGGCTGAGCGGCAGTCCCCCGACGGTGTTCCGGCGTGCCGCTTCAGACTCGAAGGCTGGAGCGGCGATGGACGAGAGAACGCGACCCGCACACTCGCACGATTGCCGCTCAGCCAGTGGTCCTGAACGGTGTCAGGAGTCGCCGAGTCAACCGGGCGCGGAGGCCGTCGTGCGTGCAGGCCGCGTCGCGCAAACGCTCGACGTCTGCCCGTGAGACGACGCGGTCCTCGAGGAGGTGAAAGACCCTGTCCAGCGTCCA
>JANPFJ010000102.1:0-1975 GCA_031423355.1 Gemmatimonadaceae bacterium
GCAGCCGATCGACTACAACAACGAACGCTGGCTCGAGCTGGCACTCTTCCCCGGCCGTCGCTATCCCGGAGAGCAGTTCCCGGCCTTCGAGACGTTGATGACGGAGCGCGACAACCTCGTGCGCCGCAATCCGCGCACCACATTCGTCATCGCGCACCTCGGCTGGCACGCCAATGATCTCGGACGATTGTCGAAGATGATGGACGAGATGCCGAACCTGTATTCCGAGGTCGGCGCCGTGCTGTACGACATCGGTCGTCAGCCACGCGCCGCGCACGATTTCTTCGTGAAGTACCAGGATCGCATCCTGTTCGGGAAGGATTCCTATCAGCCGGAAGAGTATCCCTACTACTGGCGCGTGTTCGAAACGCGCGACGATTACTTCGACTACTACCGTGATTACCATGCGTCATGGAAGCTCTATGGCATCGACCTGCCTGACGCGGTGCTGAAGAAGGTCTACTTCGGGAACGCGTTGCGGATCACGGCAGGGATTCCGCAGACGGGGTGGCCGCGCTGAGGCACTGGTGTCACGGGCCGTTCGGGGGGTGACAGACGATCCGAGTAATGCAGTTTGGTCTCATATGAGACATGAGAGTATCACTCAGACGGCAAATCGTGGTCGGATCATCGCGGCCGCTCCCCGGATCTGGTCCACCGACCCGTCCGCCGCACTCGAGCTCGTCGCGGCCGAGGCCGCCGTCGGGCGGACCACGCTGCATCGCTACTTTCCCGCGCGGGCCGATCTCCTCAGAGCAGCCGCGATCGAGGGCATCGCGGCACTCGATTCCATGCTCGAGTAGGCGCAGCTCCCGAACCGATCGCACCACGACGCACTGGTCACGATGGTGGAGATCCTGGTGCGCTGCGGCGACCAGCTGCACTTCGTCGCGCTGGTGGCCGGAGAGCTCCTCGGCGACCCTGACGTCACGGAGGCCGAGCGCCACGTCGATGCGCGGTTGCAGTTGGTTTTCGACGAGGCCGTCGATGCCGGTGTGCTCCGCAGCGATGTGCCAAAGGCGTGGCGATTCCGCGCCATCGAAGCATTGGTCTACGCGGCATGGACTACGGTGGCAGGCGGAGAACTCGCGCCCCTCGATGCGCCCGGACTGGTCTACGACACACTCATCCGCGGACTCGGCGCATGACCACCGCGGTGATCGCACCTGGGGGGCCGCCGGTCGACGATGGGCGTGTCGGCCGACGTGATGAGGCAATCGACGTCGCTCGCGCCATCGCGATCCTCGGCATGTTCCTGATCCATGCCGTGCTGGTGCTGGCGGTGGCGTATCCCCGTTCCGGACCGCTGGCCTTCGTGATGTGGGTGTGCGACGGTCGCGCGGCGGCGACCTTCGTCACACTGGCCGGCTTTGGTGTCGCGCGCCTCGCCAGCAAGAACCCGGCCGCACTGGCCGATGTCACGCTACGCAAACGCGCGCTGATCCTCTGGATCATGGGCGTGCTCAATCTGATCATCTGGCCGGGCGACATTCTTCGTATCTACGGCGTGGCGCTGTTGCTGGCGCCGATGATGTTGCGATGGAGCGCACGCACGCGCGTGCTGGTAAGCATCGCGCTGATGGCATTGTTCAGCGTTGGCATGCTGCTGATCGACTGGACGCGGCACTGGGATCTGCAGTCGCTGACGTATATCGGTGTGTGGAGCGTCGAGGGATTCATCTGCAATCTCTTCTTCGATGGCTTCCGACCGGTGGTGCCGTGGCTGGCGTGCTTCCTGCTTGGCACCGTGCTCGCCGAGTTGAACCTGCACGATGTCCGGTTGCAGCGACGGCTGGTGGTATTCGGACTGCTGGCACTCGGCGTGAGCCTTGGTCTGTCGATCGGCTTTGACCGGTTGCTGATCCAGTTCGCGCCGCAGGTCGATGCACTGACGCGCGAAGGGCTGGTCGGCACGACGTCGCTGCCGCCGCTACCGCTTTTCATGCTGTCGGCCATCGGTACGACATCCTTGCTG
>JANPFJ010000103.1:0-3581 GCA_031423355.1 Gemmatimonadaceae bacterium
CGGCCTTCGCTCGCCACGCCGCCGATCCGCGCCTGCGAGCGCTTGTCACGGAACTTGTGGCGGCGGCGGAGCGTGCACGCAGCACGCCGGTGCAAACTGCTCGGTAGTGCCGTAGTCGCGTCCGTCCGAATCACGGATGCCGACCTCTCATGGTGCTGCATTATCAACTCGACAGCATCAACGTCATGCTAACGTCGTCACTTAAAGCTGGAATCCGTTCACGAGTCGACGTGTCCAATACGAACTGTCTAGCGGTCGTTCTCGCGCACGAAGCTTTGAAACGAGGCTGTTCCGTGTAAAGGCCGAAGGCGCGGATCAATCTTGTACCAGCCGACCATCGGCCGCTGGCCAAGTCCAACCTTCAGCCAGCGCATCGCGCTCACGGTATCACCAAGCAGCGCATACACCGTTGCCGCTCTGTGCGCGCTGAAGCCCGTTGGAAGTGTGTCGCTTCCCGCTCTCTTCACGAAGCCTGAAGTTGCCGACTGGACCACACTGGCCGCCTCCTTGCCGTTGCCGACGTTTGCCTGGGCGTATGCGAGCATCAACATCAACTCCGCATAGATTGGAGTTGCTTGTATGCTCCTTCTCCTTGCCGGGGAGAGCAGCGCGATGATGGAATCCGAGAACATTCGGGAGCTGGCGGCTCCTCGCACGCGACGTGCGGCGTCGGTCTTGCAGTCGTAGTACCAGACACTGTCAGACAGTGCAGTCAGGCGCTGTGCTGCAGCTGACAGGCCCAGTAGCCAGACGCTGAGCTCTCTGCTTCCAAATGCCATGTTGCACGCCAGCCAGGTGCTCGGCCTGCTCACATTCGCTCTGACGCGATTACTCACATTCTGCAAGGCGATCGAATCACCCTGAAGTCGCGCGATGTCGACGAGAACGGTCCACCCTCGCTCGTCCGCAGGATTGAGCGAGACGATCGTTTCAGCAAACCGGCTGGCGTCATTCCATCGTTTACCGTCGATGCTGACTTGCGCGGCGACCAGCAGACTGATGCTGGATCGAGGGTCGAGCTGAGCTGCCCGGAGCGCGAGCCCACGGGCACTGTCCGGGTACCAGCGCTTCAGGAAGATACTCGCGCCTGAAATCGTTCGTGCGTCATTCCGCGAATACAGAAGTGCCTTGGTGACGAGGCTCTCTGTTGCAACGCGATCATGATCGAGGACCTGTGCGATGAACGCCGCATTCAGTAGGACTCTCGGATGCTGCGGGTGTCGCCGCAATGCCACGCCGAGCAACCGTCTCGTGACAGATTCGATTGAGGCATTATCCACGTCGTTCAGCAGTAGGTTGATCTGCGCATACACGAGCACTCCCCATGCTTCGGCAAAGTTCGAGTCCAGCGCGATCGCCGCGTTCACCTCGCGAATCGCGCCCTGATTGATCTTCAAGTTCAGATCATCGCTCATCAGCTCTGCTGACTGCAGGAGCTGATCGGCTCTTTGATATGCGGCATACGCTTGCGGATTGTCGGTGAAGCGGCGCTTGAGTTGCACCCGCTCCGCCGGCAGGACCGCGACCTCCATGGCCTGTGCCACATCGGTCGCGATACTGCCCTGCGCCGTGAATGGATCATCCAGCGTAACGTCCACCGGTGCGCCGGTCCACGCGATGGTCCCGGCCTTCGTGTCCACCAGCGTGGGGGTCACGTGCGCCCGCCAAGTGCCTGCGCCATCCTTCGCCCAGCGCACTACGCCCTCCAGCAGGTACCGCACGCCGAGCTCCTTGCCGATCTGCCGTGCCGGCTTGGTCGTGCCGCGATACGTCGCGGCACTGCGTCGGTCGATCACCAGCAGCGAGGAGAGACTCGCGAGCTTCGACGTGACCGCATCCGTGAGGCCGTCGGTGAACGGCTGCTGGTCCATTGGGCCCGCGTGCTCGAAGGGCAGCACGGCCATCATGACCGGTGCCGGCGCTCCGGTCGTGGTAGCTGCGTCGCGCGTGGTGCCACGCCACCACATGCCTGTCGCGACGACCGCCAGCGTCACAAAGGCGACGACCGCGGCGATGCGACGCGATGCACTCGATCGGATTGACGGCGCGTCGGTGCGCTGCTGCCCGGTGTGCAACTGCTGCAGTACGGCGGCAGCCGAGGTCGGCCGGTCGTCCGGATCCTTCGCCAAGCATTGATGGACAAGCGCGGCGATCCTCGGCGGGACTGTCGTCGTTGTCGGGAAGGCGGCCGGCGTCTCCGTCAGGTGCGCTCGCAGCAGCTGCTGCGGCGACGTCCGTGCGGCGAACGGATGCTGCCCTGTCAGCAACTCGTACGCCACCACGCCCCACGCATACAGGTCGGCGCGCTGATCGGTCGCCGGGTCGCCCGCCGCCTGCTCCGGCGCCATGTAGGCCGGCGTCCCCAGCGACGTCCCGGTGCGGGTGATGCCGCGAGCGTCTTGGGACTCGTCGTCCATCGTGCGCGAGACCTGCAGCGCCTTGGCGATCCCGAAGTCGGTCACGACCGCCGTGCCGCTCGAGAGCAGGATGTTCTCCGGCTTGATGTCGCGGTGCACCACGCCGCGCGCATGCGCGTAGGCCAGCGCCTGGGCGACGTCGCGGAGCAGCGCCAGGGCCTCATCGACCGGCAGCGGCCCCCGCGTCAGGCGGTCCCGCAACGACGCGCCCTGCACGAAGGGCATCGTGTAGTACGGCATGCCGAGCGCCGTCACGCCGGATGTCAGCACCGGCACGATGTGTGGCTCCTGCAGCGCCGCCGCCAGCCGGATCTCGCGCTGAAACCGCTCGACGCTGAGCCCCTCAGCGACCTCGGACGAGAGCACCTTCACGACCACGTCGCGCCCGAGCGCCTCCTCGCGCGCGACGAAGACGCGTGACATCCCGCCGCCACCGAGCTCGGCCGAGAGCGTGTAGGCGGTGCCCAGCGAGGCCTGTAACGTGTCGCGCAGGGAATCGGGCATCCGCGGGGTGGTCAGAAGAGGCGTCCCACAGAACGTAACCGCGCGACGGCAGTCAAGAATGACGGTCGGGCGCCGGGCCGCCGTGCTCGAGGACGCGGCGGCCACGGATTCCTGCGCGTGCCGAAAGAGAGTCCGTCATGAAATTCGAGGCTGGTCATGCACCGACGCTGCAAGTTCTCAGATGAGCTGCTCGTCGTTGTCGGTTGAGCGCGTGGGTAACTCGGTGTCGGGTAGCGTGAAAACAATGCCGAGCACTACGACTGAATTGCGTTGCAACCCGAGTAACTTCGCCCGCTTCATCGGTGAGTTCAGGAACGCCGCGCTGAACCCGGCCTGATCCAGCGCCAGGATGTCCCGCGCCAGTGTGACCGCGTCCTTCCCGGCCACGAACTCCCGCGCCCGGAACGGCGAATCCTCAGCCAGCTCCTGCGAAAATTTCACATTCGACGGATCGCAGGTCTGGAAAATGTGTCGGTACCAGCGTTTTGAGATCCCGCTTGGCATGGGCGTCGGGACGGTCCGTCACCGCGTGGCAGAGACCTCGCTCCGTTCGCGGCTGAGGCGAACGGCACGTGCCGGGCAACATGCGTAGGATTGTATTGTGCGTATATCAAATCCGGCCCGGACCCTGTCCGTCACCGACGCCGCCCGCCGATTTGC
>JANPFJ010000104.1:0-9323 GCA_031423355.1 Gemmatimonadaceae bacterium
TGATCTGTCGGCGAGTCTGAAGTGGGGCAACCTGACGTATCACGACGAGCGTAATGTCTGCGCGCTCGTCAATCACGCACGTCATGTCAATCTTCAGATCTGGGGCGGTGCCCACGTCGAGGACCCCGGACATCTGATGCAAGGCACTGGCGTTGACATGCGCCACCTGAAGTTCGTTGCAGGATCGAAGTTCGACCATCAGGCCGTCTCGGCGATCGTTCGGCAGGCCGCCGTGGCCGCGCCGAAGTGACGCACGATTCGATTCGCTGGGAATGGGGGAGACTTCTCGTCGGCCTGACGCAACGCCCGCGCTTGAGCAGCGGCGGCTTCATGATCCACTGGGCCGCCGTCGGTCACATGCGCTCGTTCGCCAGCAGTCGAACCACCTACTGCCCGAGTGCACTGAGGTGTTTCGCACTCTCGGCGACGCCCTCTTGAACGTTGAGCGCTTGGTACAAGCGTCCGGCCTCTCTCCAGAAGGCGATGGCTGATTCGCTCCGGCCGAGGCGCTCCTCGAGAATCGCAAGCGGGCGAAGTGTGTTCGCCAGATCGAGCGGTGCTGTTTCCGAGTGTTCTCGATAGAGCGCCAAGGCCTCTCGATAGCAAGGCTCAGCCAGATCAAGGCGGTCGGCGTCCTGGTGGATGTCCCCCAGGTGGCGCACGGTGTGTGCCAGTTGAAGTGTGTCAGTTTCCAGACGGCTCAGCGCGACTGCTTCCTCATGGAGAGCTCGCGCGGCATCGCCATTGCCGATATCCCGCTCGATCTGGCCCAACCCTTTTAACGAACGTATGAGTTCGCGCGATGCGGTGGCTTGTCTGCAGAGGGTGACGGCCTCGGCGAAATGCCAATGAGCGTCGTGCGAACGGCCTTCACGTCTGGCGCGCTCGGCTTGTTGGATCAGAAGTTGGATTCGCTCGAGCATTGCTCCTCCGTTGTTCCTCCGTTCGGCTGCCCAACGACTGGGGGTTTTGCTGTGTTGCGGTCCTCCGTTCTTGCTCCCAATTGCCGATCAGTGGCCGCAGTGGCAGCAGTGGCAGCAGCAACGCGGGGGTAGGCGCCGCCGCGCCGACCCACCGCGCATGACAACTGCAATACGTCGCGAAGCGCTTCGACATCGCGGCGCGCCGCGGCCACATCCCACCGATTCATCGGACTGCCCGCAGTCAGTACGTTGCCTTGTCGCTGGCCGCACTCGCGATGGCAACGCTCCGAAGCTGCGCCACGAACTGGCGCGCGACGGCCTGCACCTGTTGCCGCGGTGTCGGCACAACGAGCTCACCGCCGGTCCGTTGGTCCCGATACGTATACTGCCAGACGTTCGCGCCGGATGCGCGTGACAGCAATTGCACGAACCCGGACGGAGGTGCTACCACAGGTTGGTTCGTCTGTCGCGTGTTGATGAGGATACTTCCTGACAATACGAATTCGGCGGCCGCTTCAGTATCGACCACGCGGTAGCGCGGACTCTTCTGCAGCTCGGCACCAACCGCTGCGCGCATTTCACGCGCGAACTCGCCGTTGAATGGGCCGACGAAGACTCTTTGGGCCGTAATCGGCAAACGAGTCAACGCATCACTCTGAGGTACGACCGTTGTGTGAGCGCAGGCACCAAGGAGCAGTACACCGCTCACCAACTTCAGGAACACTTTCAGTTCACCGGAACGCTGCTGAGTCTGCATCGTGCCCTCCACGAAGTTGCGGCCGAACGACACTGGGTTCTCCTGCACGGCGCCAGACTAATGGCTGTCCTGATCACAATACCCCTTTGACCCTGGATGCAGCAACCGGGGTTGCACACCCAACGCTGCGGACCGGGAATAGGGGTAACGCCCGAAACCGGGTACATGGGTGACACACCCACTGCCGGGGCCAGCAACCGGAGGTTGCGACGCCATGGTTGGAGACCGACGTTTTGAACGAACGGGTGAATTTTGTGCAGGACGCCCAGGGTGACCGCTTCACGATGGCCGATCTGGCGTCGCCTGGCGCTGAGTACGAGATCCGTCGGCAGCGGTATTGCGAGGATGTCCGACACAACCAGTCGGGAGGCCACGGCGGGCGACTGCTTCCCGAACTGTGTTTACACCTCGCTAGAGCCCCGAGACGATGGGCACGGGCACGTTGCACACGTCGATGCGGTCGACCGGGTTCTTGAACCACTCTTCCCTCCGCGACCGACGCGCGCCAATCAGCGACGTGAACGTGGGCGTGTCCGTGCGCAGAATCCGGAGGACGGTGCGCTCGGCGAGAGGGACATCGGCCGCGACGCGGACCGATGTGATCACGCTGCGTTGCTCGGGCTTTTCATAGAAGCCCAACGCGGCGGTGCCGCGCGGGAGCGTCGAGAGCAGCTCGATGCCCTGCACGACGCGGCCCATCGCGGTGTCGTTTCGATCGAGGTGTCGCGGGGCATGGCCGATGATCACGAAGAGTTGGGCGCCGCCGCCGCTCCCGGCATCGTTGCCGCGTGCGGTGCCCAGCGTGGCGTAGCAATGGGTGATCCATGTGCGCCCGGACTTCGGATCACGGGCGACGGGGAACCCGTTCGACCATCCCACCTCTGACGCATAGACGTCACCATCGGGTGAGCGAGTGAATGGAAGGTCGGACGCGATCGCGCGGTCGAACTCGGGGGGCAGCGCCGGCCGCGCCTGCTTGAACGCCCGACGTTTCGCCGGATCGTTGCTGGCATCTCCCCATTGTACGACGTAATTATCCTGCACGCGGTTGATCGTGAGCCCGTCAAAATACCCTTCGCGCGCGAGCGCTTTCACGTTGGCGACGTGGGCCGGTGCGTACAGCGGTGCCAGCTCGATCACAACGCGTCCGGCGGCGAGCTCCAGATAGAGCGTCTGCTCCGGATCGAGGGGCCGCCAATCACTGGTCTTGGCTGCGGCCAGCACTGAGGCCATGGTCGGTGGCGCTGGAGTCCGCACGGATTGTTGGGCGTGACTGCCCTCCGGTAGGTGCATCGCAAGCAGAATCGCAGCGGCCCGCGGACCGGTGAATCTCGTCACGTTGAATGCTCTCCTCTTGGCCGTGAACGTGCCCCGTTGCCGTGGAGCTGGTGGGATTGGGATTTCAGGCGGCGAGTGATGGTTCGGCATGCACGTGTTCAAATGCTCGGGGGAGCGGTGAGGCCTACGGGCATCCGTTTCGATCACGCCGCAAGAGCAACACGCCGGGCAACGCGGCGACGGCCGCGATCCAGCGTCCGTCCACTTCCTGTTCGAGCTCGATCGACAATGTCATGGTGGCTTCGCACTGAATGGTGCCGGGGCCGCGCGCGCCGCGCTAGGTGCGAACACGCGAACGGGGTCGCCTGACTTCGAGCATCCCGGAGTGACCTGGATCGACGAAACCGGTCCGCGCGACGCCGACCGCCGGCGTGGTGTCGAACGCAACGCCTTGGGGTTCAGCGCCAATGGAATCACACCACATGTACTTCTGCGCACTTATCGCGCCATCGGGCGCCCGATCGATGGCGCTCGAGCGCGCGCAACCGACAGCGGCCATGTCACCGTGCCACGCACGGCGCCCACTCGCTCCGGTCCGATCGCAGGATCACGCAACTCCATGGCGGCTGGCATGGCACCGGCCGGCCCATCGGAGCAGGCAAGCAGCGCTCACGCGACACGGCGCCGCCAGAATTTCGCCGCCGCACCCAGCATCATCTGCCCGTTGTGATTGGACCTGGCACCGCGCGTTTGCGATCGGCTGTCGTAGTCGTGCTGCGACGACAGCCGCAGCGAGGTCCGGCCAGTCAGCAGGAATTTCACATCCTCGCCTCCCAGCAGCTCCGCCCGACGTTCTCCGGGTTCCGTCGGCGTGGCCGGTGCGCCAGATCGCGCACCCCCGTGCCGGCCCCCGCAACTGTTCGGGCGCGCACGACCACCGAGCAGGACGCCGCTCTGGCGAACGATCGGTGGTCACCACCCAGACCACATCGAGCTGGCGCCCTGATAAGAGGTCTCGCAGCTGCAACCATTCGGTCGATACAAGACGGTGAGCGCGTCACGTCTGGTGTGTGGCGCCCGACAGGGCATCCTCGGCGGCCCTCGCATATGGGCGGAGCGGGTGATATTTCTCGATGTCGGGCTACGGTGGCGATCGCTACCGCTTGGCCGACGCCTGCAGCGGAACCGCAGCACCGCCGCGTCAGGCGCCCTTCCGTCGGCCGGACCCACGCACCACGCACCACGCAGCCGACGGCGACTACGCGCCCGAGCTGTTCACCATGCTTGCAGGATATATGTCCGATTTCGTGAAGCGTCATGACGCTGGGTCCGCCGCCGGCGCGCATGAAACTCGAGCAGGGGCACGGGGCAAACGCGTGTCGAGCGGTGGGATCGAATGAGCGTCGAGGTGTCGGACCGCCTGACACGCGCGCTCGCCGACCGCTACCGCGTCGGGCGCGAAGTTGGCGCCGGCGGCATGGCCACCGTGTATCTCGCGCAGGACATCAAGCACGACCGGGACGTCGCGATCAAGGTGCTGCATCCGGACCTCGGCGCCGCACTCGGTGCCGAGCGGTTCCTGAGCGAGATCAAGACCACGGCCAGGTTGCAGCATCCGCACATTCTGCCCCTCATCGATTCGGGTGAGGCGGACGGGCTGTTGTACTACGTCATGCCGTTCGTGCGCGGGGAGACGCTGCGCGCACGACTCGAGCGCGATCACCAACTGGCCATCGCCGACGCCCTGCGCATCGCGCGCGAGGTGGCGGCCGCGCTGGAGCACGCCCACCAGCAAGGCATCATTCACCGCGACATCAAGCCGGAGAACATCCTCCTGCAGGATGGTGCCGCGGTCGTCGCGGACTTCGGCATCGCGCTCGCCGTGCAGCAGGCGGGCGGCCAGCGCATGACGCAAACAGGGCTCTCGCTCGGCACGCCACAGTACATGAGCCCCGAGCAGGCGATGGGTGAGAAGACCATCGACGCGCGCAGTGACATCTATGCGCTCGGTGCCGTGACCTACGAGATGCTGGCAGGTGAGCCGCCATTCACGGGCGCGAGCGTGCAGGCCATCGTCGCGCGAGTCCTGTCAGCCGAGCCGCAACCGCTCTCGATGCTGCGGAAGACGGTGCCACCGGCGGTGGAGGCGATCACGCTCGCGGCGCTGCAGAAGCTTCCAGC
This sequence comes from Gemmatimonadaceae bacterium, assembly GCA_031423355.1. Taxonomy (GTDB): domain Bacteria; phylum Gemmatimonadota; class Gemmatimonadetes; order Gemmatimonadales; family Gemmatimonadaceae; genus JACMLX01. The sequence goes on from JANPFJ010000104.1 coordinate 5,140, forward strand.
CGACCGGCCGGCGACAGCCAAGGCGTTCGCGGATGGACTGATCGAATCCGCTGGCTCACCGACGCGAGCCTCTGGGACGCATCTGCAGGCCCGTGGGTCGCGCGCCGCCCGATGGCCATGGGCGGTGTCCGCTGCTCTGGCCATCGCACTCGCGCTGGTGACGCTCCGCACACGGTCGACGCCCACACGGGAATCGCACGAATACGACGTGCTGCTGCCCAATGCGTCGAGCTTCGACGACGCGCGCAGACTGGAGCTGACTCGCGACGGGCAGACGTTGCTCGTCAAACTGCGTGACAGTTCGGGTGGGGCCGTGTACCGCAAGTCGATCGGACGCGGCACGCTCGCGCGGGTCGGCACCGCCGGCGCGCTCGATCAGCTCGACGACAACATGATCGTGTCGCCAGACGGGAAATGGCTGGCCGTGTGCCAGAGCGGCAAGATGAAGAAGGTGGCGATGGATGGGAGTGCTCCGGCGGTGACGCTGGCGGATGCGGGAGCATGGTGCGTGGGCACATGGACGTCCGATGGTCACATCATCCATGCGCAATCGTACCAGTCAGGCCTGTCCGACGTGCCGGAAGATGGCGGCGCGGTCACCGTGCTCACGACGCCCAACCGCGGTGCCGGTGAACTGGGTCACTGGTGGCCGCATATGCTGCCGGACGACGACCACGTGCTGTTCACCAACTACCGCAGTAATCTCGCGACAGCCTCCATCGATGTCGTGTCGCGGAAGTCCGGCGCACGGAGGCGGCTCGTCGAATCGGCCACGGGTGCGCGGTACGTTGCCAGCGCAAAGCTGCTGTTCTTCGTTCGTGCAGGTACCCTGTTCGGCGTCTCGTTCGATGCAGAACGCGTCGAAATAACCGGCAAGCCGATGGCTCTGCTGACTGGTGTCGCGCTCACCGATGGTACGGCTTCCGCATCCTACTCGATTGCCGACAATGGCACGCTCGCGTACCTGCCCGTCGCCTCGGTCCAGGTCCAGAGCGTGCCCGTGTTGCTCGATCGGTCGGGCCGGGGCGGGGCCGCGATCGAGAACGCCGGATTGTACGAGGGGCCCGCACTCGCTCCCGGCAAGGATCGTATCGCACTCAATGTCCGTGAGCCGAACGGCGCACACGAGATCTGGACCTTTCCCGTCGGAAGCGGGCCAGGCACCCGAATCACCCGCTCCCCCGGCTTCGACTGGGGCGCGACGTGGACGCCGGATGGACGATCGCTGGTGTACACATCGGAAGTGCGCGGATTCTACGGATTGAGCGTGGTGCCTGTGGACGGTTCGCGACCGCCCCGTTTGTTGCTGTCGACACCATTCGATCATGACACGCCACGCGTCAGTGCCGACGGGCGGCTCGTCATCTACACGCTCTCCCTCGTCACGGGCACGCGGGTGGGGAGCATCGGCATGGCTGCAGACGCACCGGATGTGACGTACGCCGATACGTCGCACAGCATCGCGCGGCCCGACATCTCGCCCGACGGCCGGTGGATCACTGCGGTCGTCTACGAACAGGGCCAGTACAGTGTCTACGTCCAGTCGTTCCCTGATCCTTCGTTGCGCCGCGTGCGCATCTCAGGCCCGCAGGGCGACGAGCCCCTGTTCACGCGCGGCGGCCGTGAGATCGTGTATCGCGTGGCCGATTCGGTCTTCGCCGTCCCCTTCGATCCGGCGACGGGACAGGCTGGACCGCCGTCGCGACTCTTCTTCGGCCCGTACGCGTCGAATCCGGGAGCCGTCAACACACGAAGCTGGGATGCGTCGCGGGACGGTGCCTCGTTCCTGATGCTCCGACAGTCCCCCGATCGGTACCGTCGGCACGCGGTCGTGATTCTGGACTGGCTGGATGATGCGGTGCGGCGGATGAAGCCATGACGGTGTCGCAGCGCCGACACTGATCGTCGCCGCAATCCCGCCTAACGCGCCAACCGCTCCAGGCTCTGCTCGGCCCGCATCACCAACCCGCGTGCCCCCTGACGCGCGGCCACGTCCACCGCGTGAAGCAGGTGGCGGCGAACCTCCGCCGCCGGCGCCCCCGAGGCTGCGAGCAGCTCCCCGCGGAGGCGATGCAGCTCGGCGTGTTTCCAGTGCTCGCCGCTCGCTTCCTGTGACGCGAACGCCTCCCGCACGAGATCGAGCGCCTCCTCGATGCGTCCGGCACGTCCGCACACCTCGGCGAGCAACGACAGCCAATACGACCGCCGATAGTCGCATCCGGTCGCACGGATGGCGGCGAGGTGTTCACGGATCTGTGCGATGCCTCGCTCGCTCTCCCCACGCTGCGCCACTGCCCAGCCGTGCAGCATGCCGCCCCACGCCCTGTAGTACGGAAATCGGTACTCGGTGCTCACGGCGATGGTGGATGCCGCCATCGATTCGACCGCGTCGATGGCGCCGACGAACTGCTGCAGCATGGCGCCGTACGCCAGCGCGATGGCTCGGCTGAACGGGTCGCCGCGCTCCTCCGAGCGCTCCTGCGCCTGCTGGCTTCGCGCGCGCGCTTCGTCGAAACGGCCCAGATGCCAGAGTGCGTGGCTCGCGACGCTTGGGCAGAAGACGCCGTAGTCCACGCCGAGCAGTCGGGCATTCGCCGCGTGCGCCTGCGGATCGTGACGGTCGGCGGCCCATTCGAGCGACTCGCACGCCCTCGCGAACTCCCCCGTGTGGCAAAGGATCTCTCCCAGGAGGTGATGCGTCGGCACGAGGAGGTCGGGATCGCGCTGTGCGCGCGCGAGGTGCAGCGCTTCCTCCGCGATCGCCAACGCCTCGGGCAGGCCGGAGCCGCGTACGATTCGAAACGTCGCCACATCCCACAAGACGCGCAGCCGTTCCCGCTCCGTGCCGATTCGCGCGCTCAGCGCGCGGGCGCGCGCCGTCATTTCGCCGAGCTCCGGCGCGGCCCACCCTCGGCTCTCCTGAAGCGGTGGCCCCAGTGCGATCTGCAGTGCAAGCTCGCGCCGGTCCCGTTCGGACGACTCGGGGAGCGTCGCCAGCAGTGCCAGCGCGCGGTACAGGTGATCGATGGCCTCCTCGGACGCGTGCATCCGTTTCGCCACCTCGGCTGCCCGCTCGTGGTACGGGATCGCTTCCTCACGCTTCCCACCCTCTTCGAGGTGCCGCGCAATCGCGGCCGCAGCATCGCTCGTCTCGGTCGCCGTCACCATCAGCGCGCGCGCAATGCGCTGGTGGAGGAGTCGGCGGCGCGCGGAGCTCACGCCAGTGTAGGCCACCTCGCGGATGTTCGCGTGACCGAAGTCGTACACGCCGTCCGTCCGTTCACGCACGAGTCGGCGCGCGAGCAGCTCCTCGAGCGCCTCGGCCACGCCCTCTTCGTCGATCGCGCTCGCCTCCGAGAGGAGATCGACACGGAACTCGCGACCGATGACGGCGGCGACGCCGACAACGGTGCGACACGACGCGGAGAGCTGCGCCAGCCGCGCCTCGATGGTAGCGAGGACGCGCTCGGGAAGCGGCTGCCGCGTGCCTGACGATGCGGCGCGATTGCCGGACGTCGCGGCCGGCGGCGGGGCACCGTCCCGCCTGACGGCGATTGCCCGCATCGACTCCACGATGTACAGCGGGTGGCCCTCCGTCTCGACGTGGAGCGCGCGGGCCTCGGCGGGATCGAGCGTCGCGCCCGCGATGGCGGCGCCGAGGGTCGCAGTGTCGGTGTCGTCGAGCGGCTCGAGCACGATCTCGCGCAGCCGCCCGTCGCGACGCAGGTCGAGCAACACGTCGTCGAGCCGCTTCTCGAGCGGCACCTCGCCGAGTCGGAGCGTGGCGACCACCAGCACACGCAGCGGCTCGGGGCAACGCAGGAGATAGCGGATCCACTCGAGGGTGTCGCGGTCGGCCCACTGGATGTCGTCGAGGACGAGCAGCAGCGGGTGCGGCGCGTCCGCGATCGCGCGGACCGTCGCCTCGAAGAAGCGGCGCCTGGCTTCGATGCGGGGGATGTCGCGCCGCGATCCGACGTCCGTGCTGCCGTCTGCGAGTTCCGGCAACAGCTCCGCGAGCTCCGCGCGCCAGACGTCGGGGAGCGTCATCACGCGCTCGCGGAGCGACGGGGCGCGGAGCCAGTCAGCGAGTGGGGCGTAGGGGAGTCGCCCGACGGTCCCATAGCAGCGTGCCGTCGCCGTCGCCGTGTCGCTGCCGTCGGTCCACCGGACGAACTCCTCGA
>JANPFJ010000105.1:0-43181 GCA_031423355.1 Gemmatimonadaceae bacterium
TGAATTCACTCATCAACTGCGCGGCACGCTTGGCAAGGGCTTCCGAAGCGGCTTTCGTGGCACGGGTCGTACGCGTCAATGCAGGCATCGATATATGGAACGGCAGGCGACAGCCCACCTCATGGCTCAAGGGCCCGTCAATCAGGGATTGGCGGGGGCGACCTGAACGTAGGTTAACCCGTCGTGCCCCGTAGCACACGATCCCGCCGCCGTCCCGTACACAAACTCAGCTCGCCGGCCGGCGGTCACATGGGCCCGTGGTGGTACAGACACGCAAATCGGGGCGTCCCCCTATCTGGAAGACGCCCCGATTGCCCCGCACATTCCCCGAATCCTCAGCCCTTGATCACCCAGACCTTGATCTCCGGCTTCACGTCGGCGTGCAGCTTGATCGCAACCTTGTACACGCCGAGCGCCTTGATGGGCTCGTGCAGGTCGATCTGCCGCTTCTCGACGTGCAGTCCCTGAGCCTTCAGCTGCTCGGCGATATCGCCGGACGTCACTGAGCCAAAGAGCTTGCCTTCTTCGCCCACTCGGGCAGCGAAGGTGATCGACAGGTCGGCGTACTTCTTCGCCTCTGCCTGCGCCGCGTCGACGCGGGCCTGCTCGGCCGCCACCAGCTTGGCCTTCTCCATCAAAATCCGCTTCTTGTTACCGTCGGTGGCCGGCAGGGCCATACCGCGCGGCAGCAGGAAGTTTCGGGCAAACCCGGAGGAGACCTTCACCTGTCGCCAGCATGCCCGAGGCTGTCCACTGCTTGCCGAAGAATCACTTCCATCCTGTCACCCTCCTCATAGTCAGGAAACCGCTGGCCGGATCCGGCGTCGCCAGTCGGCCCAAGTATCACCCAGTCCCACCAATCCCAGCGCGATCGCTGCGCCATCGCGCAGCAGCAGCAACAGCGCCACACCAACGATCAGCCCGAGCAGCGAACGCCCGGGACGAAGAAACCACGCCAGCACCGCTGCGCCACGCAGGGCGTAGAGCGCCCCGAAAAACACCAGCAGATTGATGCCCAGCGGCCGCAAGGACTCGAGCGCCGGCAGCAGTGCCAGAACCAACCCGACGATCACTGACCAGATCCAATGGTCATTGAAGCGAAAGTCCCGCAAGCGTCCCAGTTCGTCACCCAGCCGAGTGCGGCTGAAGCGATGGAACAGGGCCCAGGCAAGTGCCATCGCCACCAGCGTCTGCAACGCCAGCAAGGATGGCTGGACCGCGCGCGCCAGCTGCGGAAGGTCCGCAACGTTCTGCTCGAAGCGATCAAGCACTGCAACGGTCGCACTGTCCGAGCGCGTCGTGCTCGCTCGCGTCATTTGCGAGCGGGCGATGCGCCAGTTCTGCAGATCGGCATTGCCGCGAATGGCCAGCGCCGAATCGACCGTCTTGTCGAACGCCGCCGACCCGGACGGTGTGAGCACCACCAGCAGCGCCGAAAGCATCAGCGCGGACAACACGGCCACCACACCCTTGCCCAGAAACCATTTCGAACGTGCCGCCATCAGCGACAGCCCGAAACAGGCGCCGGCAAGGATCGACCATCCCACCGACAAAATCTCACCGCTCACGCCAGTCCGAGTCGCGTGCCACACCGACCAGACCACTCCCGCAACCGTGACGCTGGCCATCGCCAGGCTGCCCCCGCGCCACCACCCCACCACTCCGCATGCTGCCAAGGCTGGCAACAGCAGCGTGATCGGTTGATGCAGCGGCAGCAGCGTCTGAGCGAGTGGGAGATCGGCGGCGATGCCGTAGGCCATCAGCGCCAATCCCAGCCACCACCACCCACGCCGCGACGCAGGCGCGGTGGGATCCGTCATCGAGCGGTCAGGCCTTGCTGGAGCGCGTATACGGCAGGAGCGCCAGATAGCGCGCCTTCTTGATTGCGCACGCCAGCTGACGCTGGTGGCGCGCATCGACACCGCTCAGCCGGCTCGGCAGAATCTTGCCGTTCTCGGTGATGAAACGGCTCAGGAAACGTTCGTCCTTGTAATCCACGAAACGGATGCCAGCCTCGTTCACCGGGCTGGGCTTCTTGTTGCGGCGGGCCATGGGTTAATCCTCGTCGTCGTCGTCGTCGCCGGCTTCGTCAGCGCGGCGCTTGGCTTCCAGCTGCTCTTCGGTGAGCGGCGGGGCACCCAACTCATTCTCGTGCAACGAGATGAGATAACGGAGTACGCTGTCGTCGAGCTTCAGCGAACGCTCGAACTCCGGCAGCTTGCCCGTCTCGGTGGTGAAGCGCGCGACGACGTAGTATCCGATGTCGCGCTTCTTGATCTGATAGGCCAGCTGGCGACGGCCCCAGTTGTCGATCGTGGCCTCTTCGGCCAGCGACAACAGGCCGTGGTGCTTGGCCAGCTTTTCGGCGATCACGCCATCTTCGAGTGCGCTATCGAAGATGTAGACGGCCTCGTACGGACGCATAATTGCGGTCACGAGTGGCAATCCTCCCTGTGGTCAGAACCGCCCCCTGCGGGTTGCCGACGCGGGAGGAGGGGAATGAAGGCCGCCCCACATCGGGGCGGCCGTTGTCCCGCGCAGACGACGCCTGGCGCGGACTAGCCACCAAACATACCCGTCGGCCGACCGCAGGGGAACTCCCTCAGAGAATCGAGATGCCCACCTTGCCAATCGTACCGTTCCCCTCCACAAGGGCGTGCGCTTCCGCAATCGCCGCCAGCGGGAACGAGGCATCGATGCGGGGCGACAGTCGACCGCTCGCCAGCCAGGGCAGCACCTCTCGTTCGAACGACTGGCTGACCAGAATCCGCTCTTCGAGTGGCCGGCTTCGGAGCACCGTCCCGCGAATCGTGAGCCGCTTGCCCAGAATCATCCGCAGGTCAACGGTGGCCTTCGCGCCGGCGAGCGCACCGATCAGCATCAGGCGGCCCTTTGGCGCCATCGCTGGCAGACTCTCCGCCGTGTAGTCGCCACCGACCAGGTCGATCACCACGTCCACACCGCGACCGCCGGTCCAGGCAGCGACAGCCTGCGCGATCCAGCCGGCCTCGGCGGGTTGACAGCCATCGCGCATCCCCATCGCACGGGCGACCTCGAGCTTGCCAAGTCCGCGCGCCGTCCCGAACACGGTAGCGCCGAGTTCGGTCGCCAACTGCACTGCCGCCAGTCCAACGCCGCTGCCAACCGCGTGGACGAGGACCGATTCGCCGGGACGCAGCCCCGCCTGTGTGACCAACGCATCGTGGGCCGTGATATAGGCTTCGGGCGAGGCGCCCGCGACGTCCCACGGCACCGTGTCCGGCACGCGCGCTACCGTCCGCGCGTGCGTCACGAGGAACTCGGCGTGCGCGCCGCCGCCGACCAGGCCGCAGACCCGGTCGCCAACGCGCCAGCCGGTCACGTCGTCACCCAACGCGGCGATCTCGCCGGCGAACTCAAGCCCGGGAATGTCGGGCGGCGCACCAACAGGGGCAGGGTACCGCCCGATCCGCTGCAGCAGATCGGCACGATTGATCGCCGACGCATGCACGCGAACGAGGAGTTCGCCACGGCCAGGTTCCGGCACCGGGCGCAACTGGATTTCGAAGACCTCGGGACCACCGGGGCGGGTGATCACCGCGACGCGCATGCGGTGTGGGAGGCTCATGTGCGGAGTTTCGCGTGCGAGTGGCATGGACGCCAGTCTCCAGTGATTTCGGCCGTGGCGATCACGGCGCCTGACGGAGGATGGAGCGCACTGAATCAGGCGACCCATCCGTCACCGCCGGCTTCAGGTGCAGCAGGTTCGCGAGCAGCGAATACACATGCACGTTGCCAAACGCCGGGACGACGCGCCCCTGTGCGACGTCCGGCCCGGCGGCGATGAACAGCGCGCCCATGGATGGCAGTTCGGGATCGTAGCCGTGCGCGCCGAGTACCTGGCCGCGCGGCATGTTGGCGGCACTCGCCTGTGTCGCGATGGACCAGCCTTCATCCGCAATGGCGACGATCGGCGTGACATGTGCGCCGGTGTTGTAGTGCAACCTCGACGGAAGGTCGCCTTTGCGGAACACCTTCAGGTGCGGATGCGCGTTGACCAGCGCATTGAAGACATAGTCCGCAGTTCCCGGTTTCGGGATGATGGTTGCCACGGGACTCCAATCGCCGATGACAAGACTGTCCATCGAGACGTATGTGTCCAGCGCGATCGTCCGCTCCGCGACGATCTCCGTCATGCCGTGATCGGACACGACGACGATGTTCACACGATCGGTGGCTCCGAGTCGCGTAATACCGTCGACGATTGCTCCGACCGCGCTGTCCACCTGGGCGATCGCCGTATCCGTTCTCGCGGCGTTCGGGCCGAAGTTGTGGCCGTCGGTATCGACTTCGCTGAAGTAGACGGCGATCAGGCCCGGCGCCGTCGTCTCCGGCATCGCAAGCCATTCCAGTACGCGCTCAACGCGAGTGGCGCGCGTTGTGGTGACGTCAAAGGGATACGTCCAATGCGGAAGCACTCCACCAATCGGTGCTTCCGAGCCGGGCCAGAAGTACGACGCGCTGCGCACCCCCTGACGCTCGGCGGTGACCCAGATCGGTTCGCCCGAATACCATCGCGGATCCCGAACTGCCGGATCAGACCCGGTCGCAAACCGGCCCAGTACCGGGTCGCGCATGACATTGGCGGCGATCCCGTGATTCTCCGGAAAGAGCCCGGTGACCAGCGTGATATGGTTCGGAAACGTTTTCGACGGAAACGACGGAACCAGCCTCTCGGCCTGGGTGCCGCGCGCCGCCAATTCGCGAAGTCGGGCCGCGTTTGGGCGCTGGAGGTAGTCCCACCGGAAGCCGTCGAGCGAAATCAGAACGAGTTGATGCGTCGGCTGGCCCGCGGGGGACCTCGCAGGGCCAAACCCGGCGAGCGCCGCGGCACCAACGACGAGCGGCAACAGCAGCCACGCGCGCCGGCTCACGTTCGGAGACGGCGCCGAGGCACCTGTGTGGTCGCCATCAGGAAGGAAGGAGTCAGAGCGAAGCCAGTCGACACGACACTGGTCAACCAGCGGGACGGGCAAGATACCTGCCAATCCCCAGCAATGTCATGACTACCGCCGCGTCAGGCCGTGCGCAGCTGTGGGGCGGGGCCACCGCTGCTGGCCGGATCAGCGAGCATCACGCCACTGGTTGCCTGCTTCTTCGCCTGATACATGGCCCGGTCCGCCCGTGCGACCCACTGCGTCACATCCTCGCCTGGGGCGAGCTGCGCGATGCCGACCGACGCGCCCATGGCGAACTCCATCGCGGCGCTTGGGAGCGGAAGGCTCCGCACCGTGTCAACCAGCCGTTTCGCCAGCGTCTGCGCCACGAGCAGGTCGCAATTGTTGAGAATGACCGCGAATTCATCACCGCCGTATCGGGTGATGACGTCACTCTGCCGGAGAAAGACCTTCCAGAGTGCGTGCGCGACACTGACGATCGCGGCGTCGCCAGCCGTGTGGCCGTACGAGTCATTGATCACCTTGAGCTTGTTCAGGTCGATCATGAGCATCGTCACCGGGGCCCGTCCAAGCGAAAACAGCTGGACCGCGCGGGCGGCCATCAGGTCGAAGTGCTTTCGGTTGCCGACACCGGTCAGGGGGTCGGTGGCGCTCTCCTTGCGCGCCTCTTCGAGCTGACGTCCCAGTGAGTCAAGGGACGTGGCCAGCGTCTTGTACTGACGCTGCTGCTCCTCGCGACGCTCTTTCAGCGTGCGATCAATCTCGCTGACGGCTTTCAGCACGTCTTCCCTGATGTTCTGCAGCTGCGCACCGGTGACGGCTTTCTTCACCAGAGCCAGGTGCGTGCCCGTCGTCGCTTCGGCGGAATCATCGATGCGAACCGACTCGTGCACGGCCGACACGCAGGTCCACAGCGCCGATCGCAGTTCGTTGACCAGCGATTCGACGGAGCTCTGCTCATCGCGCCGGAGCGCCGCCACAGCCCGCACCAGGCCGCGCCAATCGCGCTCCGCAATGCCAACCGACGATCTTTCATCGACACTGTCCAGCGGGAGGCCCATCGTCGCATGCCGCTGCCATGACGTCATCTCCTGCGTCGTGGCGGCGGCTGGCCGGTGCGGAAGATCTACCGGGAAGCGGGCAATTGCGGCGATGACGCCGCCAAGGGCATCGAGCACGATCGTGCTCTGATGCTCATTCCCCGCGTGGCGGGGGCTGTGCGCGACATGCGCAGACGCCTCGGCGCTGACACTCGCGACAGGCGGGCGCAGTGACCCGGTTTGTGTCGCCGACTCCTTCTTCTTGAAGAACATTGGCTCGGTCCGATGAACATGAGTTTCCTCAAAGGATCGGCCGATTCGCGAAAAAGCTTGAGCGGGTGCCGGATCAGCCCGCGGTGGCGAGTGCCAGCAACTCGCGACTGGCGGTTCTCGCGCACTCCGCGAGGACCGCCGCGCCCACCAGAATCGCGCCTTCGGCCACGTCGAATCGCGGGGAGTGGGCGGCGATGGCCTCTTCCCCCGCAGCCCGGGCCCCAAAACGCAGGAAACAGCCAGGAATGCGCTCGAGATAGAAAGAGAAGTCCTCCCCCCCCATGTTCGTGATGCCGAATGGGACGACCGCGTCAGGCCCCCCCACCGCAATCGCTGCGGTGCGTGCCCACTGCGCTTCGCGCGCGGGGTTCACGATCGGTGGCGTTCCATGTTCGACATCCACCGCGGCAACGACGCCGTACGCGGCAGACACGTCGGTTGCAATTCGTGTCACTTCACTCACCAGCAGGGCGCGCGTCGCTGCATCCATGGCTCGGAGTGTGCCCGTCAGCGTCGCCGTCTCCGGAATCACGTTCGACGCGATGCCGGCGTGCACACTGCCGACGGTGCACACGGCGGGGCGCGCGGGGTCAACGCGCCGTGCCACCACGGTCTGCAACGCCATGATCACGGCCGCAGCCGCGACGATCGGATCGGCGGCCTCGTGCGGTCGTGCACCGTGCGCTCCCTTGCCGCGAAGCTGGATCGTGAACGTGTCGGCCGACGCCGCGAGCGGCCCTGGCTCGGCAATCACCTGGCCGACCAGGAATCGGCGATCGACGTGGCCGCCGAAAATCGCCCCCACGCCATCAAGCGCTCCACTCGCCAGCATCGCTGCCGCCCCGGCGCCGATCTCTTCGGCAGGCTGCAGGACGATCAGGACGTCGCCCTCCGCTGGTGAGCGAAGGAGGTCCATCGCGGCACCGATCGCCCACGTGGCATGTACGTCATGCCCGCAGGCGTGCATGACGCCCGGCATCGAGGATGCGAAGGTCAAGCCGGTCTGTTCTTCTATCGGCAGGGCGTCGATGTCACCGCGAATCGCGACCATCGGTGCGCGAGTGTCTCGGCCGGGGACGCGGGCCACGATGCCGGTGCCGGCGACACGGCGGAACTCACGAATGCCAAGCGACTCGAGGATGGCTTCGAGATGGGCGGCGGTGCGGTGCTCCTGATTCGACAGTTCCGGGAAATGATGCAGTGTGCGACGGAGCGTGAGCAGTTCGTTCACCTGCACATCCGAGAATCGCACGGACGCGCCGGGGGGAACCATGAGGGCGTCTCGATGCGGCAGCGTGCCTGGTGGCGCAGTGAGTGGGTACATCAGCTATCGCGACAGCGTCGAGGTGCGAACGGTCAGGTCGTCAATCCGGTCGACGTCGACGGTCACGCCGATTCCCGCGGTGCTGAACGGCACCGTGACCATCCCGTCGGCGCTCATGGTCCACTCGGGCGTCACGACATCCTGTGCCCAGTATCGCGCGCTCGGACTCAGGTCGCCCGGTTTCTGGAAGTTGCTCAACGACGCGAGTGCGACGTTGTAGGCGCGGCCGATCCCGCTCTCCAACATGCCGCCGCACCACACAGGGACGCCATTCGCTTCACAGTAGTCGTGGATTGCGAGTGATTCCGCAAAGCCACCCACGCGCCCGGGCTTGATGTTGATTATGCGACCGGCGCCAAGGGTGATCATGTCCTGCGCCCGGTCGAGCGACGTGATCGACTCGTCGAGACAGATGGGCGTCTTCAGCAAACGCTGCAGCGAGGCGTGCCGGACGATGTCCTCCCACGCCAGCGGCTGCTCGAACATCATCAGGTTCATGCTGTCCATCGCGATCAGCGCGTCGGCATCATCCAGGGTGTACGCGTTGTTCGCATCGGCCATCAGCGGCGCCTCGGGGAACGCCTCGCGCACCGCGCGAACGTACTCCACATCCCGGCCGGGCATGATCTTGAGCTTGATCTTCCGGTAGCCCTCTGCCAGCGCACCGCGCACCTTCTCCACCAGCGCCTCCGGTGAGTTCTGGATGCCGATCGAAATCCCGACCGGGATCGACTGGCGTGTACCACCAATGAGCCGTGCGAGCGGCACCCCAAGCCGAGTGGCCTCCAGGCCCCACATTCCCATTTCGACTGCCGCCTTCGCCATCAGGTGCCCGCGGAAATCCTCTTCGAGTACTGCAAACACATTGCCAGGGGCATCGAAGGTGCGGCCGAAGACTCGCGGCGCGATCCACCGCTCGATGGCGAGCCACGCGGTGTCCACCGTCTCGGCCGTGTAGTTCGGCGTGTCATCAGCGACGCACTCACTCCAGGCGCTGGCGCCACTCGCATCGTGCAACTCCAGCAGCGCGATGCGTCGCTCCGTCATCGTCCCGGAGGAGATGCGGAAGGGTTCGCGAAGTGGGAGGCGGATTTCGCGAAGTGTGATACTGGTCAGTTCGAGCATGATGAGTCGAGTTGGAGTACGGTCGGCGGATGTCAGCGCGTCGCGGAGAGGACGTAGTATGGCAGACGGTCGTCGTGCCCGCGGACAAAGCGCGTGACCACCAGCCCCTGCGCGAAGCGGGCGGTAAAGGCGGCCCGGACCGCGATGCGCCAGGCACGCGCCAGGTCAAGGCTCGTGGTCTGCACCGCCGACAGGTCGTGAGGGATCGTGATGCGCACCTCGGCGGCGTCAACGGTCGGGACCGCAACCGGTGTCCCATCGGGTTCGATCGCAATGGCGATCGGAATCGCGGTGTCATGTGGATCGGCGCGGCCGGTGCGCGGCGGCACCGTCTGGATCGCATCGAGCGCCCAGTGGTAGACGAACCGGTCCGTTGGCATCGCACCGTGCAGGACGCTGCCGGTGTTTTCGCCATACATGTTCTCGACGTACTCTTCGGGGAAGGCGCCGAGATGATTGATATTGAAATGTGCGTTTCGCGCGACGAGGGGATCGGCCGTCCAGAGCATGCGGTGCACGCCGAGCGGTACGACGACGTCACGCTGGTGCGCCTTGAGACGCTCGCCAAGACCAAGCCCCCGGGCGTCCGGCCGGACGGCGAGCATGTCGGACCAATGCACGGGCTGTCCGTGCTGCAGTCCGGTCATGCCGAAGACGAAACCCAGCATCCGGCCGTCGGCATCAAATGCGCCGGCGGCCACGCCGCCGATTTTCTGCGACACGCGCAGAATGGCGCCGGGGACACGCTCGGAGAACCCATGCCCCCACGTCTCGTCCTGCAGTGCGACGCAGGCATCGTAGTCGGCCAGCGAGGACAGCTCACGAATGGTGATCGGTGGGACGAGTGTGGTCATGCGGGTGCTCGGGCGAGGTGTGCTCTTGCGGCGCCGACGGCGGCATGGTAGCGATAGGTGCGTACAAAACTGTATACAATTTTCCTGGATGAAGCATGCCAGTCGATTCCGCAGGGCGCAAGCCGTCGTCCCGCCGCGGTGTGGTCGCGCGCACCGTGCTGGTGTCGGCGCTGCTCCTGCTCACGGCTTGCCGGGCGGCCGAGCCCCGTTCCGAGGCCGCTGCGTCGGGTCAGGGCGCGGGCGCGTATGACCTCGTGATCACGAATGGCCGTGTGATCGATGGCACTGGCAACGCGTGGTTTGCCGCGGATGTCGGCATCCGTGGTGATCGCATCGCGGCCATCGTGCCCGCCGGACGCCTCGCCGCGGCGACGGCAACACGACGGATCGACGCGACGGGCCGGGTCGTCGCGCCCGGCTTCATCGACATTCAGGGGCAGTCGGTGGCGCAGTTCACCACTGGTGACGGGCGTGTCGTCGGCAAGGTGTCCCAGGGTGTGACGACGGAAATCCTCGGCGAAGGGAGCACACCGGCACCGATCAATGCCGCGATCGCAGCGCTGATGTCGTCGCAGATGCGCACGCACGATGATTCGGTGCAGGTGAAGGCCTTCAGCGCCTTCACCGGCCCACATGGCTTCGCCACGTGGCTGACGGCGATGGAACAGCACGGTATATCGGTCAACGTCGGCTCGTTTCTGGGCGCCGGCACGATTCGCGTGTATGCCAAGGGCTTTTCGGACGGGACGCCAACCCCCGCCGAACTCGACACGATGCGCGCCGTGACGCGCCATGCGATGCAGGACGGGGCGTTCGGCGTGGCCAGCGCGCTGATTTACCCGCCAGGGAACTTCGCCGCGACGGACGAACTGGTGGAGATCGCCAAGGCGATGTCACCGCTCGGTGGTGTCTACATCACCCACATGCGGTCAGAAGCGGATCAGTACCTCGAGGCGATCGACGAGGCGATGCGCATCGGACGCGAGGGCGGCGTCCCCGTCGAGATCTATCACCTCAAGGCGGGCGGTGTGCGCAACTGGTTCAAGGCGCCATTGGCGGTCGCGAAGATCGATTCGGCACGCGCGGCAGGGTTGGACGTAGCGGCCGACATGTATCCGTACATCGCGGGCGGCACATCCCTCGCCGCCTGTACCCCGCCGTGGGCCACGGAGGGTGACAAGCTGCTCGAACGGCTCCGCGACCCGGTGACACGCGCCCGCATCATTGCCGAGATGCAGGCCCCGCGAAATACCTGGGAGAACCTCTGCGCGCTGGCCACACCCGCCGGCATCATGACGGTGGGCTACGAACAACCGACCCTCAAGCGGTACGAGGGCAAGCGGGTTGCCGAGATCGCCGCCAGCATGGGAAAGAGCTGGCCAAGCACGATCGTCGACCTCCTGCTGGCGACGGAGGGGCGGGTGGGGATGCTGGTGTTCATGATGTCGGAGCCGAACGTCGAGATGCAGATGCGGCAGCCGTGGATGAAGTTCGGCACCGATGCGGACGGGTCGGACCCGGACTCGGCGAAGGGCCTCACGCATCCCCGTGCCTATGGCACCTACACCAGAATTCTCGGTCACTACGTCCGTGAGCGCGGCGTCCTGACGCTCGAGGAGGCGGTGCGGAAGATGACGTCGGCGGTGGCGAATCGCCTGTCGATCCGTGATCGCGGCCAGCTGCGCGAGGGGTTCCTTGCCGATGTCGTGATCTTTGATCCGACCACGGTGATCGACAAGGCTACCTTCACCGCGCCGCACCAGAATTCCGTCGGGATCGAGACGGTCATCGTCAATGGTGTGCCAGTGTGGGACAATGGAAGGCACACCGGGGCCAGGCCGGGTCGGGTCGTGCGCGGGCCGGGATGGACAGGCGGCGGAGTTGCGCGATGAAGAGTGCCGCTCCGGCGTCACCGACGGCGCGTGGTGCCACGCCGATGGTCGTCTATCACGCGTTGCGCGCGCTGATCGTGCGCGGTCAGTTGGCCCCTGGGTCTCGCATTGTGGAAACGGAGGTCGCCGCCAGGCTGCGCGTCAGCCGTACGCCGGTTCGCGGTGCCCTCCAGCGTCTGGCGCACGAGGGATACATCGTCGATTCGGTCTCCTTGCAGCAGTCGCGGCCGACCGTTGCGCCGCTCACGCGGGAGGACGCGCTCGAACTGTTCTCGATCGTGGCGGAGATCGAGGGGCTTGCCGCTCGATGTGCCACGGCGCTTCCGCCCGCGAAGCGCGAGGCGCTGGTGCGAGAACTGACCACGATCAACGCGCGGTTCGAGCGAGCGTCGCGTGCCAAGGTGCCGAGGCACGACCTGCTCTACGAGCTCGATGAGCAGTTCCACCGCCGGTACGTTGAACGTGCCGCTGGCCCGCGACTGCGCGTGCTGCATGACGCGGTCAAGCCGCAGGCGGAGCGATACGAGCGATTGTACGTCAGTTTGCTCTCTCGGGGGCTTGCCCCGTCGGTGCAGGAGCATACTGCAATCATCCGTGCCATCGCCAGTGCCGATCCGGACGCCGCCCAGCGCGCGGTGCAAGTCAACTGGCGCAACGCCGCCGCACGACTCGGCCAGCTGATCACGAACGTCGGAGAGCGTGGACAATGGTGAAGGCAACGCCGGCCGCGCCTGCGGGCCGTGGGGATTTCCCGGTGATCGCGCTGTTCATCGGCGCGATAATTGCCGCCCCGGCGGTGTTGCCGGCCCAGAATCGCGATGTCATCGGGCCACTGCCACGCTACACGCAGGTCACGCAGGCGTTGACGGCATTCATCGAACACGAGTTGCGCGACAAGGGAATTCCTGCCCTGTCGATTGCGCTGGTCGACAGCAACCGTGTCGTGTGGGCGCGTGGATTTGGCGTCGAGAATGCCGCGACCGGCAAACCGGCGACGGCAAACACCGTGTACCGCGTCGGATCAGTCTCCAAGATGTTCACCGACATCGGGATCATGCAGCTGGTCGAGCGGGGACAGCTGAATCTCGACTCGCCGGTGCAGCAGTATCTGCCGTCATTCACGCCACAGAACAGGTCCGCCGTACCGATCACGCTGCGGCAGTTGATGTCGCACCATTCGGGGCTGGTGCGTGAGCCGCCGGTCGGGCACTACTTCGACGATACCCGACCGTCGCTCGCGGCGACGGTTGCCAGTCTCAGTCAGACATCGCTGGTCTACGCGCCGGCGACCACGCAGAAGTACTCGAATGCCGCGATCGCCACGGTTGGCTACGTCCTCGAGCAGAAAAGTCGCGCGCCATTCGCGGCTGTCCTGCAGCGCGCGGTATTGCAGCCCGCCGGCATGACTTCAAGTTCGTTCGACCCCCCTCCAGCGCTGCTCGCTCGGGTGCCGGAGGCGGTGATGTGGTCGTATCACGGTCGCCAGTTTCCCGCGCCAACGTTCCCGCTCGGCATGGCGCCGGCGGGCAGCATGTACAGCACGATGCCGGATCTCGGGCGTTTCATCAGCATGCTCTTCGATCGCGGTCAGGGCGTCAATGGCTCGGTGCTTCGTGCCAGTTCGCTGGCCGAGATGTGGCGACCCCAGTTCGCCCCGGCGGGTGCCACGCGCGGATCCGGTCTCGGTTTTGGCATCGGAGTGCTCGATGGGCGGCGACTGGTGGCGCACGGCGGCGCCATCTACGGATTTGCCACGCAGCTCTCCGCGCTGCCGGATGACCAGCTTGGTGTCGCGGTCAGTGCGGCGAAGGACGGGATGAATGGATTGACAACCCGGATCGCGAACGAGGCGTTGCGATTGATGCTGGCGCTGCGGAAGCGAGAGGCGCTGCCGCCGATCGCGATCACAGCTCCTGTCTCTCTCGCCAAGGCGCAACTTCTGGCGGGGACATACCATGATGGGAGCGGGAGCATGCACGTCGAGGTGCGTGATTCGACCGTGATCGTTGCGGTGGATGGTCGCGACCATCGCACTGCGATGCGTCACTGGCTCGCCGATACGTTGATCGCCGATGACGGGATGTCATTCGGCGAAAAGCTCTGGCGTGATGGCACCGCAGTCGTCTACGGCGGTCGGCGCTACGAGCCCGCTGCCGCAGTCGCAGACTCGCTGCCGGTCGAGCCCTCGCCGAAACTTCGCGGACTGGTTGGCGAGTACGGATGGGACCACAACATCCTTTTCATTCTCGAGCGCGAGGGGCGGCTGCACGCGCTGATCGAGTGGTTCTTCGAGTACCCGCTGACCGAGATCAGCGATGGGGTCTATGCCTTTCCTGCGACAGGCCTCTACGCGGGCGAGCGCATTGAATTCGTGACCGATGCCAACGGCCGCGCGACCCTGGCCCGTGCCGCCGGTGTTCCGTTCAGGCGCCGGGCGATCGTGGGCGAGGATGGCGGAGTCTTTCGCATCACGCCGTTGCAGCCGGTGGAGTCACTTC
Organism: Gemmatimonadaceae bacterium; assembly: GCA_031423355.1. Lineage (GTDB taxonomy): Bacteria > Gemmatimonadota > Gemmatimonadetes > Gemmatimonadales > Gemmatimonadaceae > JACMLX01. The sequence continues at coordinate 13,944 of JANPFJ010000105.1, forward strand.
GGGCGGCGGCGCTGGCGGCGAAGCCTCCCGCGGAATCGGGCCAGTTCCGCGAGCCGGAGCTGGTTGAGCTGCTCCAACTGGATTCCACGATTCGACTGGATATCCGGTATGCGTCAGACCGCAATTTTCTCAGCACGCCAGTGTACACGCAGGCACGGGCGTTCCTCCAGCGCCCTGCGGCGGAGGCGCTTGTCCGAGCGCACCGAACGCTGGCGGCGCAGGGGTACGGCCTGTTGATCCACGACGGCTACCGTCCCTGGTACGTGACCAAGATGTTCTGGGATGGCACGCCGTCCGACAAACACGACTTCGTTGCGGACCCGAGTCAGGGGTCACGGCACAATCGTGGCGGCGCGGTGGATCTCACGATGTACAACCTGCGGACCGGTGAACCCGTCGTCATGACCGGGGGATACGACGAGATGTCCGACCGGTCATATCCCGAGTACCCTGGCGGCACCAGTCGTCAGCGCGCGCTGCGCGAGGTGTTGCGGCGCGCGATGGAGGCGGAAGGTTTCAGTGTCTACAGCGCCGAATGGTGGCACTTCGACTACAAGGACTGGCGCCTCTACCGCATCGGCAACCAGCGATTCGAAGACCTCGGCATCTCCCGCTGAGCACCGGGGTGGTGCTACTTCACCCCGGCCAGCGCCGCCAGCACCAGCACCACGTACTGCGGGCCGAGGTACCCGTTCGGGCCGTCATCGTAGGATTCCGCGAGCGAGTGAGCCGTGCCGCTGCGACCACCTGCGTCGAGCGTGATGGCGGGGATGCCGAGGCCGATAGGGACGTTCGAATCCGTGCTCGATGCCTGTGGCGTGACAGGAAATCCGAGTGCCTTGCCCGCTTCAACCGCGATGCGAACGATGCGGGCACTGTCTGGCTGCGAGCCCGCGGGGCGGATGCCGATGGTATCGATGACCATCGTCAGCGGCACCTTGCTGTCCGGCCAGCGCGCACGCTCGTCGCGGAGTGCGTCACGGATCGCCGTCTGGAATCGTGCATCGAGTGCGGCAAGTGACGCGGCGCTCTCGGAGCGCATGTCAACCTCGACAATCCCTTCGTACGGGATCGAGTTCACCGACGTTCCGCCGCTGACCACACTCGCGCTGAAGGTCGTCTTCGGCGACGCCGGAACGGTGAAGTCGGACATCTTGGCGATGGCACGCCCCATCGCATGAATCGGATTCGGCATGCCGAAGTCGCTGTAACTGTGGCCGCCTGGTCCCTTGTAGGACACACGGTACCGATTGCTGCCGACCGCGCCGCTGACGGCACCGAAGCCAGTCCCGTCGACGGAAATGAAGTAGTCGATCCTGCCCTTCAATTCACCGGCGAAGAGTGCGCGGACACCACGCAGATTGCCTGGGCCCTCTTCACCGACGGTGCCCACGATGTACACCAAGCCCGCCGTGCGCACCTCCGCCGAACGCATCGCACGCACCACGGCGAGCACGGCGGCGAGGCCGCGACAGTCATCGCCGATGCCAGGCGCCGTCAACCGCGCACCGCCCGCAGCCGTGCTGTCACGCTTGACCGTGACGTTCGTGCCTTCGGGGAAGACCGTGTCGAGATGCGCGGACAGGACCACCGTCGGTCCGCCGCCGATTCCCGCGCGTTCGCCGATCACGTTTCCGGTGGCATCGATCCGCACGTTCGTGATGCCGAGCGCCTCGAGCCGACGCTTGAACTCCGCCGCGCGCGCGGCCTCCTTGAAGGGCGGGGCGGGAATCTCGCAGATCGATGCCTGCTGCTCGAGGGTCCAGGCGTTGTCGGCGCGAAGGGTCGCAAGCGCCCGGGCAATCGCGGGATGACCGTTCGGCAGGCGAATCGGCTGCGCGCCGAGCGCGCCGGCGATGAACATCGGGAGGAGCGCTTGCTTGACCATGATCACGGCAGTGAAGGAGGGCTCGTCGGGGCGACGAGTTGCGTCATCGTGCATGTCGTTCGGCGACGCGGTCAGAATCAGCGAGGCACGGGTGTCGTGTGGCGCAACGACGGCGGCGTACACGCCGTGCCGCCGGCTCAGAAGCGGTGGAAGATCGCGAGGTAGGTGGCAATGCCGCCGAGCAGTGGCACCAGCACGTAGATCGGCTTCGCCAGCGCCGGAATGCGATACGGCAGAATGGAGAGCACCGCGACGATCACCCAGATTCCGACCTTCGACCAGAGCCATCCGGGAAACAGCGCTGTGTTGCTGAGACCGAGCCGGGCGGCCTGCCCGAACCCACCGGCCAGGGCGAGCAGCATCCCCAGACCGAACAGGCTGGCGGTGAGCGCTCGCGTCTTGCTGGTGGCCTTGGTGCCGCCGTTCGCGGCGTGAATCGCGATACCGCCGAGGGACGTCATCGCCATGAACAGGCCGAAGATATGAAGCGTCTTGTAGAACAGCTGGGTGCGGAAGAACGGCAGCGCTGCCGGGACGGAAGCGGCGGCATCCTGCAGCATGGCGGAGAGCGTCATGACGTTTCCTGAACGGAATGATGTTGAGCGACGATGAATCAGACGTTGAAGCGGAACAGCAACACATCACCGTCGTGCACGATGTACTCCTTTCCTTCCGAGCGCACCGCGCCTGCTTCCTTGGCACCCTTCCACCCCTTGAGCCGCACGAAGTCGTCGAAGCCTGCGGTCTCCGCACGGATGAATCCCTTCTCGAAATCCGTGTGAATCACCGCCGCGGCCTTCGGTGCCGTGTCACCGCGATGGATGGTCCACGCGCGCACTTCCTGCTCACCGGCAGTGAAGTACGTATGGAGGCCAAGCAGGTGATAGCCGGCGTGAATCAGTCGGTCGAGTCCCGCGCTCTCGAGGCCCAGTGAGCTGAGGAATTCCTTCTTCTCGTCGGCGGCCAGTTCGGCCAGTTCGGCTTCGATCCGCGCGGAGAACGTGACGACGTCGGCGACTTCGTCCGAGGCGGCAATCGCGGCACGCAGCGCGTCAACGTACTTGCCGTGCCCGGTGGCCAATTCGTCATCGGTGACATTGGCCGCGTAGAGGACCGGCTTCACCGTGAGCAGCATCAGCGGCTCGAGCAGGACGAGTTCCTCCTTGCTCAGCCCCGCGCGTCGCACCGGGTTGCCATTCTGCAGCGATGCCAGCGCCTTCTGCAGCGCAGGGAGCTCCGCGATTGCCTCCTTGTCACCGCTCTTGGCGATGCGCGCCTGCTTGTCGAGCCGCTTTTCGACGCTGCTGATGTCGGCGAAGCAGAGTTCGAAATCGATCACATCGCGATCGCGGACGGGATCGACGCTGCCCATCACGTGGGTGATGTCGTCGTCGTCGAAGCATCGGATGACATGCACGATGGCGTCGGTCTCGCGAATGTTGGCGAGGAACTTGTTGCCCAGCCCTTCACCCTGGGCTGCGCCCTTGACCAGCCCGGCGATGTCGACGAACTGCACGACGGCAGGCACGGTGCGCTTCGGCAGCACCACGGCGGCCAGGGCGTCGAGGCGCGGATCCGGCACTTCGACCATGCCGACATTCGGCTCGACCGTGCAGAACGGGTAGTTCGCCGCTTCGGCCTTGGCCGCCGTGAGCGCGTTGAACAGCGTGGACTTGCCGACGTTCGGGAGACCGACGATGCCGAGCTTCAGCACAGGATGGATCGGAAAAGGGAGAAGGCTGCCGCCACGCGTGTCACGCGGGCGGTGGGTTGAACTTATTCATCGTCGCGTTGATTCCTTCACGAACCCAGCATTCACAGGCGTCACAGATACGTGGCATCGCGGCCTCCATGAACTCCGTTTCCTCGCGTCCGAACGGACCGAGCACGTAGCCGGACAGGTCGCCGACGGAGGCCCGTGGGTGCAGCGGGGCGATGCCGACTCTGAGGCGCGGGTAGCCAGTGGAGCCAACGTGTGCCTGCACCGACTTGAGACCGTTGTGTCCGCCGGCACTGCCGCTGGGACGGGTGCGCATCGCAGCGAAGGGGAGCGCGACCTCGTCGACGATCACCATCAGATCCTGCGCCGGATCCCACCCTGGCCGGTTGAGAAAGGGCTTCAGCACTTCGCCACTGAGATTCATGTATGTCTGCGGCTTGACCAGCTTCACGACATCCGTGCCGACGCGCGCCGTCGCCACCATGGCCTTGCCATCCTTCTTCCAGCCGTCGACGCTCCATCGGCGTGCGAGCTGATCGAGCACCCACCAGCCGATGTTGTGCCTGGTGCGCTCGTACTCCTTGCCGGGATTGCCGAGGCCGAGAAAGACTTTCATTGCGGGGCGAGCGGGTCAGGACAGCGGGCGCGGCCGGCGTCGCGGCGTGAACGGGCCGTCCGCAATGCACACGGGGCGCGGCGCGACGAGTCGCACCGCGCCCCGCCACAGACGGAGACCGGTTTACTTCGCGTCGTCAGCGAGCTTCTTGGCGCGGAGCACTTCGGGTTCAGCGGCAGCCGCTGCAGCATCGGCCGCTGCGTCCGTCGCGTTCACCTTCGGGGCCGCCACCACGACCACCGACGCGTCGGCATCCGTCAGCACCTTCACGCCGGCCGGCAGCTTGAGGTCACGGACGTGGACCGAGTCACCGACATTCAGCGCCGTGACGTCGACATCGATGTGGTTCGGGATCGCCGACGGATCGACTTCGACTTCCAGTTCACGCATGGTCTGGTCGAGGATGCCGGCGAAGGAGCGGACACCGATCGAGACACCGACCAGGATCAGCGGCACGTTGACGGTGATCATCTCACCGGCCACGAGCTCCTGAAAGTCGACGTGCACGAGCTGCTTCTTGAACGGGTGCTTCTGGATCTCGCGAATGAGCGTCCGCGAGATCTTGCCATCGATGCTCAGCTCGACCACGGTCGTTTCGGCCGAGACGCGCTCGAGCAGGCGCTCGAGATCGCGCGTCAGCACCGAGAGGGACATCGGTGCGCGCTTGTGGCCGTAGATGACGGCCGGCACCGAGCCGGCGCGGCGAAGCGCACGTGCGGCACCCTTGCCGGATTCAGAGCGAAGGGTCGCGGAAAGCGTAGCAGTGGACATCGGAAATACTCCTCAGGAGACGCGCGCGGCGTCAGTCAAACAGTGAGCTGACGGACTGCTCGCTGTGGGTGAATCGAATGGCCTTCGACAGCAACTCGCCCACCGACAGCACATTCAGCTGATGCGGGCGACGGGACTCGGGGATGGCGACCGAGTCGGTCACCGTCACTTCCTTGATCGGCGCATCGTCGAAGCGCTGCTTCGCCGGACCGCTCAACAATGCATGGGTCGCGCACACGTAGATATCGGCGGCACCAAGCGCCTTCAGCGCTCGGGCTGCTTCCGTCATCGTGCCGGCCGTGTCGATCATGTCGTCGGCGATGAGGCAGTCACGCCCCTCCACGTCACCGACGACGTTCACTACTTCGGCCACATTGGCCCGCGGACGCCGCTTGTCGACGATCGCGAGCGATGCGTCGAGCCGCTTGGCGAAGCCCCGGGCCATCTTGGCAGCACCGACGTCAGGCGCCACCACCACCAGATCCTTCAGGTTCTTCTTGCGGTAATGCGCCGTGAAGACCGGTGCTGCGTACAGATGATCCACGGGAACATCAAAAAAGCCCTGCAGCTGATGCTGATGAAAATCGAGCCCGAGCACGCGATCCGCGCCGGCGGCCTGAATCATGTTCGCCATCAGCTTGGCTGCGATCGCCACGCGGGGCTGGTCCTTGCGGTCCTGTCGCGCATAGCCGAAGTACGGCATCACGCAGGTAATGCGGTGCGCACTGGCGCGGCGGGCCGCATCGATCAGCAACAGCATCTCGAGGATGTTTTCCGCCGGCGGATTCGTCGACTGGATAATGAAGAGATCCGACCCACGGATGTTTTCATCGATCCGGACGAAAATTTCACCGTCGCTGAAGCGGGTCGCCGTGGTCTTGGCGAGGTCGACGCCAAGATGGCGCGCGACTTCGTCGGCCAGCGCCGGATTGGCGGTCCCGGAAATGATCTTGGCGCCAGGCGCCAGCGGCAGTGTGTCCATATGGCAGAGCCTCATAACCTACCGGCATGAGGCCGCCCGTTCAAGGCCGAGGCTGAGTTGACTGCAGCTGACCGGCACCGCGGTCACCGCGCTCCACCAGGACCGCGACCAGGCCGGCGGCGGCGGCGGTGATCAGCACATCCGTCACATCGGCGTAGCGACCGGGGATGACGAGCTGGCCCAACTCAACGATGCCAGCGTAGGCGATTGCGGCGCGGACGCCTGGACGCGGCTGCCCCATTCGGGTGCGCGCGGCGAGGCAGGCCCCGAGCGCCGCGCCCAGCCCCGCCTTCTGGAGGACGAGGAAAACGCTCGACAGGTCCTGGCGCTGAAAGAGCGACAGCATCGGGATGAATTGCCGCCAGCTGAACGCCGAGCTCCCGGCCGCTCCCGCCACCCAGGAGGCTGGGCTCCACGCCATCATGCACCCGAAGACCCCGACCAGGATGCAGAGGTGTTTGGCGCGAGTGCCCGGCGCCGTGACCATCTTCCGCCAGCGGAGGACCAGGGCCAGGCCCAGGCCGAGCCCGACTGCCCAGGCGGCCCCCTGTACCTGCCATGCCCCGGCCTCACGTTGCAGGCCTGCCATGGCACGACCGGCGTGCACGGTGCTCAGGAGCAGGGTCGCGATGACCACCCAAAGCACGAATTGATTCCGTCGCAGCCGCCCGGAGCGGTCGGTGATGGCAATGGCGACTGACACGCCGGCCGTGAACCAGACGGCGACATCCACCACCAGCGCAGACCATGGCACATCGAGCGCCGCGGCCGCCAATACGGAGCGCGCCCGGCCGAGCGGCGAGGATGACCAGGCGATCACCTGTGTCGCACGCGTCGAGGGGGCAAATGCCAGCCCGAAGGAGGTCATCATCAGAGACGCGGCGACGATCCAGCCTGGAATCCCGATCGTGGTGCCACGGCGCATGTCCACCGTCGCTCGGCGCTCTGCCATCCAGAGTGTCGCGGCGCCGAGGAGCGCGCCGATCGTGTTCGTGGCGACGTCGGCGATACTCGCCATCCGGTACTGGGAGAACAGCTGCGCGGATTCGACCGCGGTGCTGGCCGCCAGACCCCACAGCGTCGCGAGTACCACATTGCGCCGCGTGGTCGGCGCGGGGGACGTGATGATCCAGGTGGCGCCCCATCCGAGAAACAGCGCGACGTTCCGGGCGGCATCAACCAGATCGCGGAAGCTGAGCGAGGGGTCGAGTGCGCGCTGCAACCGGCCGAAGGCCCGCTCGAGTGACGGGTCGAGTCCGAGCCGGAGCAGGGTCGCGATGCCGATGCAGAGGAAGTACGCCACCCGCAGCGCGGTGGCGTGTCGCAGTGCCAGAGCGGAGAGATCGATCCCGCCGTGCGATGCCAGCGGGACGCGGGCGCGCCCTTCGGCGCGTTCGGCAATCATGAGTTGCGCAAGGATTCCCCGACGTGGATTCGAACCACGATTCACGGCTCCAAAGGCCGCTGTCCTGCCATTAGACGATCGGGGATCGTGGTGAAGGCTAACGGGGGCCGGATGGCGCGGACAAGATTTGGACCGGCGGTACTGTTTCCAATGTCACCGTCAGGCCCAGTTCCACTGCGCCATTCTGCGGCCACTCCTGCGCTGCGGCATGAAAGTCATCGGCATGTGCGTTGGTGATTGCGAAGACGGTCGCGCCCGACCCCGACATCCGAACCAGTGCGGCCGGCGCCGCGCGGACCATCGACGCATGGACTGCGGCGATATCCGGGCGGAGCGCGAAGACCGGAATCTCGAAGTCGTTCTGCGACGAACGCTGCAGGTCAGGCCACGAGCCGAGGCCGTGCAGGTCGCGGAGCGCGCTGCCGGTGGGTGCGATCCGGCCATCGGTCCGCGCCGCGGCCAATGCCTGGTAGGCGTGGGCGGTGTTCACGCCGTCCCGAAACTGGGCATAGCGCACCATGCGCTGTGGCAGCGCGTCGAGCGCGAGCATCCGTTCGCCGCGGCCCCAGGCGAGTGCCCGGACGCACTCCGTCGCGAGGAACGGCACATCGGCGCCGAGACTGGCGGCGACACCGAGGAGTCGGGCGGTGTCGATCGGTGTCGGGTTGAGCGCGTTCAGTGCCCGCAGCACGGCGCCGGCGTCAGCGCTGCCGCCGCCGAGTCCGGCCCCGGTGGGAATGCGTTTCGTCAGCGTGATGTCGATGCCCTGATCCACCGCCGGCCAGGCGGCGGCATGCCGGTACGCTGCTGCCGCGCGCCATGCGAGGTTGCGCTCCTCGGGCACACCCAGATCCGTCTCGCACCGCACGGTGATGCCCGCGCCATCGCGGATGCGCAGGTCGATCGCGTCTGACAGGGCGATGCGTTGAAAAACCGTCTCGAGTTGGTGGAATCCAGAGTCTTCACGGGCAAGAATCCGAAGGTCGAGATTGATTTTCGCCCAAGCCAGCACCTGCGCCACGAGAGCCGGCCGTTCAGGCATCAGCGGCCGTCGTCGGCTGCGTCGATTCGCGGAAATCGCGCAGCGAGAGGCCCAGTCGCGAGAAGTAGAGCGCACCCATCGCCGTGATTGGAAGGAACGACAGCAGATGAAATCCGACCGCCCACGTGACCGCCAGCGTGACGGGCACGCCGTAGATCTGCAGTCCGGCCTTGGCAAACGCTTCGAAGGGTCCGAAAAATCCGGGCGATGACGGAATGGCGACGCCGATCGCAATCAGTCCCTGCAGGAATAGCGCCCCGCTGAAGGGGGCGGCGATGCCGACGGCGCGGAACGCGATCCAGAATGCGAGCGCGTTCGTGAGCCAATGCAGTACCGTCCAGAAGACGACGCGGGCAAACCGCGATGGGCTTCGCAGGACAGCCACGCCGGCCGTGGCGTGTTCCATCAATGTCACGACCCGCGGCTCCCACTTCGGCATCACGGCGCGGCAAGCAGCACGAGCAATCGCGATGACGACGTCTGGGCGGAATGCGATCAGCACCGTGCCACTGAAGACGAGCAGCAGGACGCTGATGCCCCACGTGCCGACCAACGCGGTTGCCGGCCGTCCGGCGATGGTGGCTCCCGCTGGAAACCCGGGCGCCAGCATGGCACCGAACATCAGCGCGAAGACGATCAAGGCATCGAACACGCGATCGAGCGCGATCGAGGCGAATGCGCTGGTGAACGACACGGCGCGCGTCTCACGGGAGATCGCGTACGCGCGCGCCAACTCGCCAGCGCGCGCGGGCAGCACGTTGTTGATCATCATGCCGATCGCAACGGCCCGCCACGCATCCATGAACCGGAGGCCGGGCGCGATCGGCTCGAGGAGCACCACCCACCGGATCGCGCGTAGCGGAAAGATCGCCGTCGCGATCACGGCGGAGAGCAACAGCAGCCCGAGGTTGGCCTCGCGGAGCTGCTGCATCAGGGCATCCGGGCGGACGTCGCGCAGTGTCCAGATGAGCAGGAGCACCGTCAGCACCGCACCGATCAGTGTCTGCCACCGTGTGCGAGTCATCGCGTTGGAACGTTCAGGTCGCGCTCCCGGCGAGTTCGACGAGGTCGAACAGCTCACTGATCAGCGCCGCATCGTGTGTTGCACTGTTGCTGCGCAGCTGGCCGACAATGTGTTTCGCGCGCGAGAGCGCCCGCGGGCCGCGGTAGAGCAGCGTGTCGATCGGTACAACATCCGGCTCGCCGTCCGGGGCCGTCGTTGCCTGCGTGGCACTCCCGGACGGAATCACGATCAGGTCCAGCGGCGTGGCGTCCAGCTCACGCACCTTCTCGAGACTGTTGCTGAGCATGGCGCTCAGCTCGCGGCCGCTCGGGGCGGGTGGCGTTGGCCGGGCGACGGTCGGCGTCGGAGTGATCGTTGCCATGACCGGCGTATTCCGTCGCGGCGTGAATGCGCTGTTCGGTCGCGATGCACGCTCAGACTGCGCGCCCGAACCGAGTGGTGTCGCGGCGAAGACGACACGACGCAGTTCGCCCAGCCGCTGCGCGCGGAGATGGGGCAGCAGATCCTGCTGCACGACCAGCGTCAGTGCGGTATCGAGTGCGCCCGCGGCGGCGGCGGGCAATGGTGCCGGTGCCGTCAATACCGAATCGCAGAATGCACGGATGTCTTCATGCTGATAACTCGCGGCGATGTCGCGGAGCGAGACGAGCACCGGCCGGAACGCCGCCACCATATCGGCGCTGGCTTCCTGCATCGCGCCCTGGCGAAGCGGTGCCAACCGCGCGCGGAGCGAACCCACCAACGGTGAGACGTCGGCGAAGAATCGCTGCGCGAAGGTGATCGCAGGATTCGGGGCGCGGTACACCACGGCGTCGGCGTCATTGCTGGGCGCGAGTGATGCGATCGGAACGATGGGCATGTGTGCGTCGGACAGGGTGGCCACCCCAAAGGCTGGGTTGACCACCGAAGCGGACTCGACTGAGCGCATCGCCACCGGCGTCGGCGGGACGGGTGATCTCAGGTGAGAAGGGACGGCTGGCGCGGTCGCGCCGTGATCGATCGTATTGAAGAACGCAGCGACAGCCGGGTTCCGCTCCGTCGCTGCATCGGCTCCGCGAGAAGCGGGGGTACCGGCACCGCCACTTTGCATGAGCTCGCCGTGGCGTTCGACGCTGTCGAGCACGGAGGCGAGCGTGCCGCCGGCGCTCCTCGCGCGCTCGTCGTGGTTGTCTCCCCAGAGTCGCGCCATCGGGACCAGTGCGCGGAGCTCCGCGATCGAATCCGTTACCGAGTGCCCAAGGCCAGGTGTCCAGGCAATACGGCCTTCGTTCAAGAGCCGCGCGGCCCGCTCGAGACCGGCCGCGGCGTCCGCGAACGAACCGAGCCGAGCCATGACCGCGCTGCCGCGGAGGCCTCGCGCCAGTTTGAGCAACGTGGCGGAGTCCGGGCCCTGCGGCTCGCCGGTCGCCACCACTCGCTGGAGGCGATCGATGTAGTCGCTGGCTTCGAGCACGAAGAAGTCGAGAAGGCCGACGGACATGGATGGGGAAAGTGGGAGCGGTTTCGCAGCAGACGACCCGCGGACAGCGGAAGCTACATGACGCGGACCCCAGCCTCCAATGCCGCCGTCAGATTGTCCCGCGCGCCGCGTTCATGACGGCACGAAGTTCGTGGATCGCCCCCGCGATTCCAATCAGGATGCTCCGTCCGATGAGCGCATGACCGATGTTGAGCTCTTCGATCGGCTCGATGGCAGCCACCGGCGCCACGTTGCTGACGGAGAGGCCGTGCCCCGCGTGAACCGCCAAGCCGATCCGGGCGCCCTCGTGCGCGCATGAGGCGAGCGCGTGCACGGTCCCGGGCAACTCTGGGTAGTGGGCGTACTGTCCCGTGTGCAGCTCGATGGCGGTTGCCCCGAGGTCCCTTGACGCTCTGACCGTGTCCAGGTCGGGATCGATGAACAGCGCTGTTCGTATCCCTGAGGCATTCAGAGCGTCAATCGTGCGACGGAGCGTGATGGGCTCATGACGAACGTCGAGACCGCCTTCGGTCGTCACCTCGGTTCTCTTCTCAGGAACGATGGTCACCTGATGCGGGCGAAGCCGGAGGGCGATGGCGAGCATCTCCTCGGTGCACGCCATTTCGAGGTTGAGGCGGGAACGGATGGTGCGTGAAAGGGTCTCCACATCGGCATCCTGAATGTGCCGGCGATCTTCCCGCAGGTGCACGGTGATCCCGTCCGCACCGGCGTCTTCGCACCAGCGCGCGGCCGCCACCGGATCGGGCTGCGATCCTCGGCGCGCCTGTCGAAGCGTCGCGACGTGGTCGATGTTTACGTATAGCCGCTGGTCGGTTGTGGCCGTTCGTGGGGTGGCGTGACCCGGATTACCTTCGCTCGACATATCTAAATCGGACTCATGGAGTGGGAAACGTGATGCGACGGACCGCAGTAGCTCTGATGCTTGTACTCGGCGCATGCCGATCTGGTGGCTCGGCGACGGCCGCAGGGGTGGTCGGCGCCGTCGGCCCCAAGCAGGCGGCCGAGCAGTTTCTGGCGTCTATCCGATCGGAAGATGTCCAGGCGACGTCGATCATCTGGGGCAGTTCGAAGGGGCCCGCCCGGGAACTGATCAAGGATCGGACAGAGCTGGAGAAGCGAATTCTGGTCATGCAGTGCAACATCAACCATGACAGCTACCGGATCCTGAGTGATATCCCGATCGACGCCTTGAAGCGGACCCTGCGCGTCGAGCTGCGTCGCGGGCAGATGACCGCAACCACGACGATGGTCGCCACACAGGGGCCGAATCAGCGCTGGTTCATCGAAAATACCGACCTGGCGCCTCTCCGCGGGTTCTGCTCGAGTCAGTCTCAGGAACAAAAGCGCTAATATTCAGATAGTTCTATCAGGACGCCTCCGGTACTCGCGGGGTGGAGGAAGGCGATGCGCTTGCCTTCGGCACCCAGTCGAGGTACCTCGTCGATGAGTCGCACGCCGTGTGCTTTGCATCGCAGCAGCGTGTCGTCAATATCTTCAACGGCGAAACAGATGTGATGGATCCCCGGACCGCGCTTGGCGACGAACTTGCCGATCGGGGAATCGGGTGTGCGGGCCTGAAGCAGTTCGACCAGAGAGTCTCCGGCCGCGAGGCCGGCGATCTGTGCTCCGTCGGCGTCATCGAGGGGCACCTGGACCATGCCGAGGATATCGCGGTAGAAGGGCAGGATCTGGTCGAGCGATGCAACCGCGAGGCCGATGTGGGCGATACGGGTGCCGCGTGGTGCGGTATCTGTCATGATAGGAAGAACTTTAGCGGGGGGGCCGCACAATTGGCCGCCCACGACAGGTGAGAGACATGGCGAATGTACTTGCCGTTACAGACGGCGACTTTCAGAACGAAGTGATGGATCACAAGGGGTTGGCGGTGGTTGATTTCTGGGCCGTCTGGTGTGGCCCGTGTCGCATGGTTGCCCCGATCCTGGATCAACTGGCGACGGAGTACGACGGCAAGGTGAAGATCACCAAGCTGGACGTCGATGCCAACCAGAAGACGGCTGCGAGCTTCAACGTGCGCTCGATCCCCACGCTGCTCTTTGTCAAGGACGGCAAGGTGGTGGACCAGGTCGTCGGCGCGCTGCCCAAGGCACAGCTGCAGACGTACTTCGACAAGCACGTCTGATCGGTCGATCCGACGGCGGTGTACCGCGTGGGATTGCGATGGGGTGCACATTGTGTGCACCCCATTGTGTTTCGCTGCCGCCGATGTGAATCCTGCGGCGCGTGGCGCATCTTCCCGAGATCATGGCCGGCACGCTCTACGTCGTCGCAACTCCCATCGGCAATCGCGCCGACCTGACGCCCCGCGCCATCGAGACGCTGCGCCGGGTTGCGCTGGTGGTCGCCGAGGACACCCGGCACAGCGCGCCCCTCCTGGCGTGGGCCGGGATCAGTACGCCCGTGCGCAGCTATCACGCGCACAACGAGGCGGAGCAGGCACCGCGGCTGGTGGAGCGCTTGCTCGAGGGAAGCGATGTGGCGCTGATCAGCGACGCGGGGACGCCGCTCGTCTCAGACCCTGGCGCGCGACTGGTGGAGGCCGCGATCGCCGCGGGGGTGACCGTGACACCGATCCCGGGCGCGTCGGCGGTCCTGACAGCACTGGTCGGGAGTGGCCTGTCCGCCACCGCATTCACGTTTCTGGGGTTCCTGCCGCGGGCAGCGAACGAGCGGGTGTCGGCGGCGACCGCTGCACTGGCGCTGCCGCACACGGTGATCCTCTACGAAGCCCCGCCGCGGGTGGCCGAGCTGCTCGAAATTCTGGCGACCGCGGGGGGCGCGGCGCGTCGGGCGGTGGTGGCCCGCGAACTGACCAAGCTGCACGAGGAGTTCCGGCGCGGAACGGTTGCGGAGCTCGCCGCGTACTACGGGGCAACGGCCCCGCGAGGGGAAGTTGTCGTGCTGATCGAGGGGGCACCGGAGCGAGTGCCCGATCACGAGGCGGCAGCGCGGCGCGCCGGAGCGCTGCGAGCCACGGGCATGTCGGTTCGTGATACGGTCCGTCACCTGCAGGAGGAGTTTGGCGTGGCGCGAAATGAGGCCTATCGATTGGCGCAGGATCTGTGATGGCTGTCCGCCCATGGGTGTTGGCGGGCAGCCTGCTGGCGGCGGCCGTTGCGGTGTCACTGCCCCACGTTGGCGCGGCCAACGCGGCCAACGCGGCCTCGGCGAGCTCGCGTGTGATGCTGGGCCGCGTCAACTACAGCGGCGGCGGTGACTGGTATGCCAATCCGTCGAGTCTGAAGAATCTGATTCGGGCGGTGACGGAGCGGACCTCGATTCCGCTCGATCGTGAGGAGCATGTCGTCACGTTCCGCGACCCGCGACTCTCTGACTATCAGTTTCTGCATGTCACGGGGCACGGCACGATCACGATGGATCCCGACGAGGTGTCCCGCGTGCGGTCGTATCTGCTGCGGGGCGGGTTCCTGCATGTGGATGACAACTATGGACTCGACAGCAGTTTTCGCATCGTGCTGAAGCAGTTGTTCCCAGACAGGCCATTGATAGACGTACCGCTCAACCACCCGATCTACCGGTTGGTGTATCAGTTCCCGCGCGGTGTGCCGAAAATCCATGAGCACGATGCGAAACCAGCCCGCGGCATGGGCATCTTCATCGGCGACCGGCTGGCGCTGTACTACACGTTCCAGGCGGATCTGGGGAATGGATGGGAAGATGTGGGGACCTATCCAACTGATCCTCCAGAATTGCACGAGCAGGCGATTCGCATGGGAGTGAATCTCGTCACGTACGCCGTCACCAGCCGATTGCAACCATGACCGCCCCGTCAAGTACGCAGAGCGCGCTCGGCCAGCTGACCGCGATCGTTCGCGACGAGCGGCGGGCGCTCTTGCGTCTGGCGCGCGACACCCGGGTGGCATGGATGGTGATGCCGGCGTGTGCGATCGGGGCGTTCGGCGTTGTGCTGCTCGGTGGCGATCGGTGGCTGGCGCTGCCGCGTGTGGCGCCGTTCCTGGTGTGGGCGCTGTTGATCGGCGCCTCGGTCTGGAGCTGGCGACATCGCCAGGCGAACGAGGGTCGGATGACGACCGACGACGCGGTCGCCGCGGCAATCGAGACCGAGCAGAAGCTGCGCCGCGGCGAGATTCGCGTGGCGCGGGAGGTCGCAGAAACTGGTGCGCTTGGCGCACATGCGGCTTTGAGCACCACCCGTGCGCTGGTCCGGACCGCGGTGCCACGGGCGCCACAGACGCAGGCTGCGATGGGTGCGGTCCGTCAGCGCGCGCTGCTCTGGGCAGGTGGAGCGATGCTCGCGCTGATTGGCGCCTGTGCACGCTGGTCGGATGGCGCCGAAGCGCTGGCCAATCCGATTGGCGCCTGGCGGGGCACGTTGCTGCCACCCCTCGTGCTCGAGGCGCCGGCGGTCGTGCTCCGCGGCGCGAGTCCGACGATTCGTGTCCGGGGAGTGGGCCGCAAGGCCCTGACCCTCGAGGTGCGCAAGAGTGATGGCACGCTGGTGACCGATGGCATCGCGCTGGTGAACGACACCGCACAGCGCAGGCTGCCGGTGCTCGACAGCGATGTGACCCTCACGGTCACGGATGGTCGCGCCAGTTCACCCCCGCAGCGCATCCGTGTGACTGACAAGCCGTACCTCGGCGACATCGTGGCGCAGGCCAGCTACCCGGCATATCTCGGCCGCGTGGACGAAGACGTGGCGCTGGCTGGCGTCCTGGTGCTGCCGCGCGGGACCGTGCTGACGATGCGCGGGCACGCGTCGGTTCCGCTGACCAACGTCGCCATCGTGAGCGATGAGGGTGAGCGTGTGGCGCTTGAAGTACGCGGGGATGCGGTGGCGGGACGACTGGTTGCGGAACGCAGCGCGCGCTGGGAGTGGCGCGCCGCCGCCGCCATCACGTTGCAGGAGACACCGCCATCGTTTGCACTCGACATCAGGCCCGACTCTGCGCCGCAGGTGCAGATCGCCAGCACCAGCGACACGCTGCTCCTCTCGGGCGCGACGGCATCGGTGACGATACTGGCGATGGACGATCATGCACTGGCGAACGTCGTGATGACCGTTCGTGCGGGCGAAACGGTGGTGGCACGTCGCGAGCTTCTGGCATCCCGGGCGCCATCCTTCGAGGGGACGGTGCCGCTCGATCTCGATGTCCTTGGCTTGATGGGTGAGGAGGGTTCGCTGCGCGTGGACGTCACCGCGACGGATGCGTCGCCCTGGCGTCAAATGGCGCGCAGCCGCACGCTCGTGCTCCGTCGAGCGGGCGTTTCGGAGCGGCGCGAGCAGGCGCGCGCAATGGCCGACAGTGTCGCCTCTGGTGCGGCGTCGCTGGCACGCCAGCAGCAGCAGCTCGCGCAGCAGACGAGTGACGCCGCCCGCAACGCGAAGGCGGGTGGCGAGACTGGCCAGCCGATGAGCTTCGATGCGCGTGAGAAGGCGGCGCAGATGGCCGCGCAGCAGCGGGCGTTGCAGCAACAGGCGCAGCAGCTGCAGCAACAGGCGAAGCAGCTCACCGACCAACTCCGTGGCGCTGGCGCGCTGGATTCGGCGCTCGCAGGGCGGCTGGCCGAGGCGCAGAAGATGATGCAGGAGGCGCTGTCGCCACAGATGATGCAGCGGTTGCAGCAGGTGGAGCAATCGGCACAGCGGCTTGACCAGGCTGCCACGCGGCAATCGCTGGAAGACCTGTCGAAGCAGCAGCAGGCGTTGCGCGAGCAGCTCGAGCGGAACGCACAAATGCTGAAGCGCGCTGCGCTCGAAGGGAGCATGGAGACGTTGCGCGATGAAGCACAGGATCTGGCGAATGCGCAGCGAAAGCTTGCCGATTCCTCCGGGAGCGCGACCGCGGCGCAGCGGCAGCAGCAGGCGGATCGTCTGGCGCGGCAGAATGAGCAGCTCAGCCGCGACATCAACCAGTTGACGAAGCGCCTGCGCGAGGCCGACGCACAGCGCGGAGCACAGCGCGCCGAGCAGGCCCGCCAGAACAGCGAGACGGCGACGCGGCAGATGCAGGAGGCCGCGCGCGACCCGCAGTCGGCGCAGCAAGCGACGGAGCGCGCAGCGCAGGCGATGCAGCAGGCGGCCGATGAACTCGCCAAGGCACGACAGGAACAAGTCAACGACTGGAAACGCGAAACGACGTCGGAGCTGGACCAGTCGATCCAGGAGATGATGCAGCTGAGCCAGCAGGAGCGGCAGATGGCGAATGCCGCACAGCAGCAGGCGCAGAAGCAGCAAGGCGAGCCGCAGGGACAGAAGCAACCGGGTGAGCAGCAGGCCGGCCAGCAGGGCCAGAAACAGCAGGGTCAACAGGGTCAACAGGGTCAACAGGGCGAACAGGGACAGAAGGGGCAGGAAGGGCAGCAGAGCCAGCGACAACAGATGGCCGCTGAACAGGCCACGGTGCAGAATGGCGTGCAGCAGGCAGCGCAACGCTTGCAGGAAGCCGCCCGGCGCTCACAACACGTCAGCCAGGGATCGCAGCGCGCCATGCAGGAAGCGCTGCAGCGGGCGCAGGAGGCCACGCAGCAGATGCAGAAAGGCGCGGGCCAGCCGGGCGGCCCGCAACAGCAGAACGGCGAAGCTTCAGCCGCAGCGATGCGCGATGCCGCCGAAGCGATGGAGCGCGCGGCGTCGAGTCTCGTACGGGACCGCGAGCGCGCGAGCCGCGCCCGCTCTGCCAGCGGGTTGCCGGAGATGATGGAGGAGATGCAGCAGTTGGCGCGACAGCAGCAGCAGGTGAACGGACAGGCGCAGGGGATGTCGATGATGCCGGGTGGTGAGAGCGGCTCGCAGGCGCAGCAGATGGCGCAGGCTATCGCGCGCAAGCAGCGGCAGATTGCGCAACGCCTCGATGACGTCGGCGGCGGTGATGCGAGTGGGCGCGCCGACGCACTCGCCAAGGAAGCGAAGCGTCTGGCGGAAGCGATGGAGCGCGCAGCCAGCGATCCGGAGACGGCGGCGCGTCGCGAGCAATTCCTGCAGCGGTTACTCGATGCCGGGCGAACGCTGCGGCGCGAGGACGAGGAAAAGGAGGGGCCGCGTGAGTCGAAGCCGGGGATCGGCACCGCCGCATTTGCGCCACCGGCTGTTCCCGCCATCGGCGCGCCAGCCTCACGGGTGGCCCCGCCGACGTGGGAGGAGTTGCGCGGCCTGCGCGAAGACGAGCGTCGCGCGGTCCTGCAATACTTCGAACGCCTGAACAAGACGGGAGCAAAACCGTGATCCGTGCCCGATCGTGGGCGTTGGCGGCAACGCTGCTGCTTGCGGCCACGGTGCCGCTGCGCGCGCAGGAGATGGGAACGGGCACGAGTGACTCGCTCGTGCTGCGCGCGCTGGATCTGGAGGACAGCAAGCCGCGTGACGCAGCCGTGCTGTATCGCCGGGCGTTCTCGGGAACCGGGATGATCCCGGCGCTGCTCGGTCTGGAGCGCGTGTACACGAATCTTGGCATGATCGATTCGCTGCTGCCGCTGGTGCGGAGCGCGGTTCGCGCCGATCCCCGCAGTGGGGTCGTGCGGTCGGTGCAGTTGCGGACGCTGTCGGCGCTGCAGCGCGACGACGAACTGACCGCCGCCGTGCGCGACTGGGTGCGCGCGGTCCCCGGTGAGGCGGCGCCGTTCAAGGAGTATGCCCGGCTGCTGCTCGAGTCTGGCCGATCCGCCGCAGCCGACTCGGTCCTGACCGTGGCCTCTCGGATGGTTCGCGATCCGCGCGATTTCAGCGCAGAGCTGGCGCAGGTTGCGGCAGCGCAACGCATGTGGAACGAGGCATCTCGGCGCTGGCGCGAAACCCTGACGCAAACGCCACAGCTGTATCAGGCCGC
The DNA here is from genome assembly GCA_031423355.1 of Gemmatimonadaceae bacterium. Taxonomy (GTDB): domain Bacteria; phylum Gemmatimonadota; class Gemmatimonadetes; order Gemmatimonadales; family Gemmatimonadaceae; genus JACMLX01. The sequence continues at coordinate 32,698 of JANPFJ010000105.1, forward strand.
GATCTTTGCCCTGTCCCTGGCCACCGGTGTGGCGCGGGATTCCGTGCGTACCAATCTGATGGCCGAGCCGACCTGGCTGCCAGCGCGTCGTGTGCTGGCGTCACTGGAGCTGATCTGGTCACAGCCGCGACAGGCGTGGCTGGCGTTCGCGGGCGTCAAGGCGGACGCGGATGCGGTGGCGGCCTGGAAAGAGTTCGCGGACGAGGCGGATGCGCGCAGCATGCCGATGGCGTCGCGCGAGGCGTGGGCCGCGATCTATCGCAAAACGGGTGAGGCGGCGAGCGCACTCCGGGCGGCCGATGCGGCGCTGGCGAGCGGCGAATCAGCCACGGCATTGCAACTGGCCTCGGCAGCGCAGGGGGGGCTCTCGCCGCAGCTCGGGCTGCGCGATGCGGTGCCGGTACGACTGCGCGCGCTGGCCGCGATGGGTCGAGCCGCAGATGCGCTGGCGCTCGTTGATTCGGTTCGTCCGAAGGTGGTTCCGATGCAGTTGCAACTGCTCGAACGTGAACTGATGTGGGCCTGGCTGCGCGTGGGCGATGGCGCGCGCGCCCGACCGCTGGTGCTGCGCCTTGACGAGGACGAGGCGACCGCGCTGCTCGCGATCTACGATGGAGATCTGGACAAGGCGCGCAGTGCACTGCGGAACGCCGACGCGTCGAATACACTCCTCCTGTCTCCGCGGGCGCTGCTGTCGCGCACCACCTTGCCGACGTCGACGGCGATTGGTGCGGCGTTCGCGGCCCTGGCGCGGCGCGATACGGCAGCGGCGGTCACACAGTTGCTGAGCACCACGACCGACGTCGGTGATGCCGCACCGCTGGTGCTGGCGATGGCAGCCCGCCTCGTGACGGCGAACGGCAATGACGCCCGCGCGGTGCCGCTCTGGACGCGTGTCGTCACCGACTACAGTACCAGTCCCGAAGCACCGGAAGGCGATCTGGAATGGGCGCGTGCCGCGCTTCGTGCACGCGATGGTGGCACGGCCATCGCCCGGTTGGAACACCTGTTGCTGACGTATCCGACAAGCGCGCTTGCACCGCAGGCGCGTCGCGAACTCGAGAGCGCCCGTCGCCTGGCGGGAACCTCCTGATGCGCCGCTGGCTCCGAGTAATCCTGTGTGCGTTGAGTGCGGCGTCCCCACTGACGGCGCAGCAGCTGCTGGTGCCGATGGATGATGCGCAACGCAATCATCTGAAGGCCTATGGCCTGACGTACAGCGCCCTGCAGCGGACGGAAAAGGCCGAGTGGCTGCTGAACTATCGCGGCGGCGCCTTTCTGCTGCTCGACACGCCGGCCACGCGTCGCCGTGCCGGCATCGACGGGGTATTGCTGCTGCCGCTGGACGCCGGTGCCCTGGCCGCGATCCGCACCGAGATGGCGGGCGGCAACTTCGACGCCGTGCCGCTGGAGCGGGCACCGAAGGTTGCGATCTACTCGCCACCCAGCGCGAATCCGTGGGACGACGCGGTGACGATTGCCCTCGACTACGCGGGAATTCCGTACACCAAGGTCTGGGACCCCGAGGTCATCGCCGGCGATCTGTCGAAGTACGAGTGGCTGCACCTGCACCATGAGGACTTCACCGGCCAGTACAACAAGTTCTACATCTCGTATCGCGGCAGCCCGTGGTTCATCAATCAGGTGAATCGGACCGTCGCGCAGGCGCGTCAGCTGGGCTTCAGCAATGTGCCCGCGCTGAAGAAGGCCGTGGCGGAGAAGATGCGACTGTACGTCGAGAACGGTGGCTTCCTGTTTGCGATGTGTGGTGCGACGGAGACACTCGAGCTGGCGATCGCCGGTGCCAATGTCGACATCTCGAGCGGCTTTGCGGATGGCACGCCGATGGACGCCGATGCAGACCAGAAGATGGACTGGTCGCGTGCCTTCGCGGTGCAGAACGCCCATCTCGAGCCGAGCCCGCTCATCAACAGCATGAGCGATATCGATGGGCATCAGGTCAACGTTCCTGGCCGCCGTCGTGCGCTGGGCACATTCAGCCTGTTCGCGTTTTCGGCGAAGCTCGATCCGGTGCCGACCATGCTGACGCAGAATCACCGGAGTGTGCTGCAGGACTACTACGGCGTGACCACCAGCTTCACGAAGTCGACCCTCAAGCCGGGCACGCGTGTGTTGGCCTACGAGGACGGGATGCCGCTCGCGAAGTACATCCACGGCAGCTACGGCAAGGGCGCCTGGACCTTCCTTGGTGGCCACGATCCGGAAGATCCGCAGCACGAAGTGGGGGCGGCACCGACCGACCTGTCGCTGTATCCGTCATCGCCGGGCTACCGGCTGATCCTGAACAACGTGCTGTTCCCCGCCGCGCAAAAGAAGCCGCGCAAGACGTGATGACGCGTCCGTCGCCAGCGGCTCCAGCGCCGATCGTGATGGATCCGTTCGCGCTCCTGCCGCATCGGTTCCCCTTCCTCCTGCTGGACACCATCACGGTGCCGGAGCCGGGTCGGCGCGTGACGGGCACGAAGGCGGTGACCGGGCACGAGTCCTCGTTGATCGGTGCCGGCACCGATGGCCGCGTACATGCCATGCCGCATCTGCTGATTGTGGAAGCGCTGGCGCAACTGTCAGCGGCGATCCTGGTGGCGCTGCTCGACGGCAAATCAGGCGCCATCGGCTATTTCATCGGCATCGACCGAGTGCGGTTCCGCTCCGATGCGATGCCCGGTGACATCCTCGACCTGAGTGTCGAACTGCGGCAGTTTCGTCGTGGCATCTGCCGCAGTCATGGCGTGGCGCGCGTCGGGGCGCAGCGGATTGTCCAAGCCGACCTGACGACCATTCTGCGTGCGTAGCGTTTTGACGCGCCGGGTGGATTGCCGGGTGCGTAGATTATGGCATGACGCGCCGCGCCAAAGCTGCCAAGGTTGGGGACACCCCACCTGACTTTCGCATCGCGACGGCTGCGGCTGCGGCGATGCGGGTGGCGATCCGCCTGGCGGGTGGACGCGAAGTCTGTTTCGTCTGCGCGGTGGATCCGGCCGGCACGTTGACATCGGCTCGTGCGGTCGCGCGTGGGACTGCCGGGCAGGTGCTGGCGCTGCCAGGAGTGGCCCAGCGCGGGGAAATGCTCGTGCACAACCATCCGTCGGGATGGCTCGAGCCGAGTGATGCCGATTTGAGCATCGCCGCGCGACTGCATGACGATGGCGTCGGCTTCGGGATCACGGATAACGACGTCACCGACTTGTACGTGGTGACCGAGGTGCCGCGCATTGCCGTGAAGACGGTCATTCCGGCGTCTGCGATCGAGCGCGACTTCGGCCCGGACGGGCCGCTCGCCCGCGGGTTTGGCGTGTATGAGTCACGTGATGGGCAGCGCGACATGGCCACGACCATCGCACGCACCTACGCAGATGGTGGTGTGGCGCTGCTCGAAGCGGGAACGGGCGTCGGCAAGTCGATGGCATATCTGGTGCCCGCGTTGCGCTGGGCGGCGGCCAACCAGGAACGGACGGTCGTCAGCACCAACACGATCACGTTGCAGGAACAGCTGGTTGGCAAGGATCTGCCACTGCTGGCTGACCTGCTCAGTGATCAGCCCGTCCGGTTCGCGCTGCTCAAGGGGTGGCGCAACTACCTCTGTCTGGCGCGGCTGGCGCAGGCCGAAGCGACGAGTGCGTCGTTGTTCGAAGCGCCACAGCGCGAAGAACTGCGGCTGCTCGGCGAATGGGCAAAGGCGACCACCGACGGTTCACTGAGTGATCTCCCGACGCCGCCACGCCCTGATGTGTGGGATGAAGTCGCGGCGGAAGGTGATCTCTGCACGCGACTGAAGTGCAGCCACTTCGATGCCTGCTTCGTGTTCAAGGCCCGGCGTCTGGCGGCAACCGCAGACGTGGTGGTCGTGAACCATTCGCTGTTGCTGGCGGACGTTGCCGTGCGTCGCGCATCGCAGAACTGGGCGGAGGCAGCGGTGCTGCCGGCATACGCGCATCTCGTCGTCGACGAAGGGCATCACCTCGAGGATGCGGCGGCGAATCACCTAGGGAGCAGCGTCTCGAACCGCGCGGTCTCGAAGCTGCTCAATCGCCTCGAGCGTCGCGGTGGCCGTGAAGTGAAGGGACTCCTGCCGACGCTCGAGACGCGGCTGATGGCGCGTGGGGACCTGTTGAGTGTAGCCAGCCTCGATCTGCTGCGCGCGCGGCTTCGGCCGTCGGTTGAGAATGCACGGGGCGACGCCGCCCAGCTCTTCGATCGGATTGCCGTATGGCTGCAGGAGAGCAAGCTGGCGACGATCCGGCTCACGCCGGACTTGCAGGCGGAAGCGGTCTGGCGAGATGGGTTGGAGGCTGCGCTTCGCAACCTGGTGGCGGCACTCGAGTCGATCGGAGAGAACCTGCGCCTGATCCGCGAGCGCCTGGAAACCGAGGACGAACGGGATGAGGCGCTGCTTTCGCTCCTGCAGGAACTGCGAGGCGTCGGCTCGCGCACGTCGTCACACGTCGATGCCCTGCGCGCGACGCTCGATCCGCCGGACGACGCGAAGGGCTTTGTGCGCTGGGCCGAGATTCGCGGCCGATCTGATGGCGCGCCCGCCCGAGGGAGCACGACGCCGACGGTCCTGCTGTACTGCGTTCCGCTCGATCTGGCGCCCATCCTGCGTGATGACCTGTTCGGCCGGTTGAGCAGTACGGTGGTGACGAGTGCGACGCTGACGCCGAATGCCAACTTCAGCTTTCTGCTTGGCCGGCTTGGGCTGGATGACGCCGAGGCGCAGGTCGAGACGGCACAATTCCCGTCGCCGTTCGACTACGGCGAAAACGCGATGCTGGTGGTACCGAGCGACACGCCTGCGCCGAACCTCGATCCGGCGGGGCATCAGCGCGCAGTGGTGGGGCATGTGCTCGATGTCGCCGAGGCGAGTGACGGTGGATTGTTCGTTTTGTGCACCAGTCACCGCGATGTGCGGGCCCTCGCAGGGCTGCTGCGCGCCACCGCGATCGCGAACGGCTGGCCGCTGCTGGTGCACGGAGAAGACGGTCGGGATACGCTGCTCAAGCGCTTCCGGCAGTCCGGCCGTGCGATTCTGGTCGGCACCGCCACCTTCTGGGAAGGCGTCGACGTGCCGGGGCATGCGTTGCGTGGGCTGGTGATCAACAAACTGCCGTTTCGCGTCCCGACCGAACCGATGGTGGCCGCGCAGTGCGACGCGATTGAAGCGCGCGGTGGGGATCCGTTCATGGAGTACATGTTGCCGCATGCGACGTTGCGACTGAAGCAGGGCGTCGGCCGACTGATCCGCACGGCGACCGACCGCGGGGTGATCGTCCTCGATGACGTTCGTGTGGTGACCAAGCGGTATGGACGCGACCTGCTCGACGCACTGCCACCGGCACAGCGGGTGCTCAGGCCGTGGGCCGAGGCGGAACGTCGTATCATTGATTTCTACGCCGCCCGCGCGGCGGACACGCTGTCGACTCTCTGATCCCCATGCGCATGAGCACTCGTCCTGGCAAGATCGTCTGTGTTGGTCGCAACTACCGGGAGCACGCGAAGGAACTGGGGAACGCCGTACCGGCCGAGCCGCTGCTCTTTCTCAAGCCGTCGAGTGCGATCATCGGCTCCGGAGAGGCGATTGTCTCACCGGCCATGTCCCGGCAGGTGGAACATGAGGGAGAAATCGGGGTCGTCATCGGGACGCCGATCCGGCGCGCCAGCGAGGCGGAGGCCCTGGCGGCGATCCGGGGAATCGTGGCGCTGAATGACGTCACTGCGCGGGATATCCAGAAGTCGGACCCGCAGTGGACGAGGGGGAAGGGGTTCGACACGTTCTGCCCGATCGGGCCGGAATGGGCCGGAATCCCCGATTTTGGCCGCCTCGAGGTGGTCACGCGGGTCAACGGCGTCGTCCGTCAGCGGGCCACGGGTGCCGAGATGGTGTTTTCCGTGCCGGCGCTGCTGGCCTACATTTCTCAGGTCATGACCCTCGAGGCGGGGGACGTCGTGGCGACCGGTACGCCGGCCGGGGTCGGGCCACTGCTCCCGGGTGACGTCGTCGAAGTTGAAGTGGTCGGGTACAGCACTGTCTCCAATCCTGTCGTCGCAGAATCCTGATGCCTCCGCGTTCTTCTCGCTTCGACTCGCTGCCCGATTACCCGCTCGCGCTGATTCCGATCAAGAAGCGCGCGTTGATCGCTCGCGGCGTGGACGTCATCGATCTCGGCGCCGGAGACGCGGATCTGGCGCCACCGGCCGCGGCGGTTGATGCGCTGGCGGCCGCGTCGAGGATCCCGGCGATGAACCGCTACGGGTTCGGGCTCGGGAATCCGGCGTATCGTGACGCGGTGAGTAGCTGGATGGAGCGTCGCTTCGGTGTGCACTTCGATCCGACGACAGAGATCGTTCCATTGCTCGGGAGCAAGGAAGGGTTGTCGCACCTGGCCCTCGGCTACGTCAACGCAGGTGACTGCACGATCGTCCCGGAGCCAGGCTACAACGCGTACAAGGGAGGCACGCTGCTGAGCAGTGGCACGCCCTATTACTACGCGCTCCGAGCGCAGAACGAGTTCCTGGTCGATCTCGATGCGGTGCCGGATGACGTGCTGCACCGGGCGCGCATTCTGTACCTCAACTATCCCAACAATCCCACGGCGGCCATCGCGCCACGCGACTACCTCGAGCAGGTGGTGCGCCGCTGTCGCGAACTGGACATTCTGCTGGTGTACGACAACGCCTACTCCGAAATGGGCTTCGATGGCTATGTGCCACCGAGCATCTTCGAGATCGATGGGGCGAAGGATGTTGCGATCGAGTTTCACTCGCTCTCGAAGACGTACAACATGACCGGGTGGCGCTGCGCCTGGGCGTGTGCGAAGCCCGAGATCATCACCACGCTGTCGAAGGTCAAGAGCTACGTCGACACGGGCGCGTTCATGGCAGTGCAGCAGGCCGGCGTTGCCGCAATCGAGAGCTGGGCCGAATTCGTTCCGCGGAATGTTGCAGTGTTTCAGGCGCGCCGGGATGCGGCCGTGGAGGCGTTCCGAGCTGCCGGCTTCAGTTGTGATGTCCCGAAGGCGGCGATGTATCTCTGGATTCCGCTGCCCGAGGGAATTCCATCACAGCTCTTCTCCGACCGGCTGCTGGACGACGAAGGCGTGGTGGTGATGCCGGGCACCGGTTTCGGCGCGGGCGGCGAAGGGTTCTTCCGCATCAGCTTCATCGCATCGCCGGATCGGCTGCGCGAGGCTGCCGTCCGAGCGGGTCGTGTGCTTGCGTCCTTTGGAGCCGCGGTCTGATGGTGTTCAAGCCGCGCGAGCCGGAGCAGCGATCGCCAGGCGCGATTGTGACGTCCGTGGCGCTGCACGTGATGGTGGGCGTGGCGCTGCTTCGCGTGGTGCTGGGCTCGAACGGCATTGCTGAATGGCTGATCGGACCGCAGTCCGGCCCGGAGCGCGAGAAGATCGAGATGGTGGCCGTCACGCCTCCCGGCGGCGACGCTTCCGGCGGCGGCGCACCGGTGAATGGCGCCGTGACGCCGACGCGCACGCGGCGGCCGAGCATCCTCGTGGCGCCCGCAGTCGTTCCGGCGACCCGTCCGGACGCCGGAGGCGGTCAGGGCGGCGCGGGTGGTGGCACGGGCTCCGGTTATGGCGCAGGCCGCGGGTCGGGTGTCGCGCGGGGAATCGTGCCGGGGTACGATCCGCGGCTCTATCCGGGCCCAGCACAGCCGCCCAGGGTCATTCTCACGCCGAAGGAACGCCTTGACAGCGTGATCGCGGAGCGCTTCTCGGAGTACGCCGACAGCGTGGCGAATGCGCCGCGCAGCGGGGTCACCGAAGATGGTCGCGCGGACCTGACGTTCACGCGCGGCGGCAAGAAGTACGGGTGGTCGCAGCGCGGCATCGTGCTTGGGAACATCACGCTGCCGGCGCCGCTGCTGGCGCTACTGCCGCTGAACCGCATCGGCAGCAACCCGTCGTCGATCATCCGCCAGGAGAATCCCTGGCTGATGCGCCAGCAGATTCAGGCTGGCGCGCAGGTTGCGTTGAACGCAGAAACGTTCAACGAGCGTGTCAAGCGCATCCGTGAGCGTCGCGATCGCGAGCGCAAGGAGGCGCGCGATGGCCAGGATCCGCCGGTCGCCCCGGTTCCGATTCAGCCGCAGGATCGCTGACGCGAGGTCCTCGGCGCGCCGGTGTGCTCAGGCGGCCGCGACGGAGTCGGGATGCATCGCATCGTCGGCGAGCATCGTGGCGCGGAACACGGCGCCCACGAACCCGATGATCACCTGATCGTCGCCCGGTGGCACATCGATCGGGTCGAACCCATCATCGGCCGCAATCAGTGACACGCTGTTGCCGCGCTGCTGGACGGTGCGAACCACCGCCCCGTGGCCAGCACGGACGGCGACCAGATCACCATCCAGCGCGGTGAAATCCGGACTGACCAGGACGGTATCGTCCCGCCGGATGCTGAGCGCTGCCATGCCATCGTCCGAAACGCGGAGGAAGAAGGCGTTGTCCGAGGGCGCCAGTCGTCGATCGATGACGATCGCATCGCTGCGCATCTCAGGTGTGACAGCGGCGCCGAAGGCGGAGACGCGGGAATAGTAGGGCAGGGAACGACTCCCGCCCGAGGGGTGTGCACCAAGAATTCTCAGTCCGCGCGACCGCGCCTGATTGCGCTGGATGTATCCCTTGCGGGCGAGGTTCCCGAGGACGTCCGACACTGTCTTGGTCGACTTGATGTCGAACTGGCGACCGATTTCCCGGATACTCGGCTGGTAGCTGTTCGCCGCCAGAAACTCGATCAGATACTGGTAGACCTTTTCTTCCGTCGGCGTCAGTGTGTTGCTCATGGGGCTCCCTGTGACGTGTCGCAGGGAGCCCCGAAGTGGGCCACCTACGCTGTTGTCGCCAGCATGTCCAGCGTGCGCGCGAGACGCTCGAGGCTCCGTTCCCTGCCGATCAGTGTCAGGACATCGAAAATGCCCGGGCTGACCGAAAGTCCGGTAACCGCAACCCGGAGCGGGGTGAAGATCTTCCCTGCCGCCAGGCCACGCGATTCCGCGAGTGTTCGCAGGGCGGGCTCGAGCGCCTCCGCGGTCCAGGCCGGAGCGTTCACGAGAGCGTCCCGTGTCGCGGAGAGAATGTCGGCACTGAGCGCGCGATCCTTCAGCAGTGATTTGGCGACCGCGTCCTCGTCATAGACGAGCTCGTCAATGAGATATGGGCGCGCCTGCTTCACAATCTCTTCGACCGTGCGTGACCGGACACGCAGCTGATCGACGAGATGTGCCGTCCAGGCTGGGTCCGCCGCGAGCCGTTCTGGCGTAGCGACATCGTGTCGGACGAGGGAGTCGATCACGCGCGGGAGCACTTCGGCCAGCGGGCGTCGCGAGAGATGCTGCCCGTTCATCCACTCGAGCTTCTGCGTATCGAAGATGGCGGCCTTTCGGTGCAGGCGATCGAGGGAGAAATGCTGGAGCATCTCCTCCGGCATCATGACTTCGAGATCGTCACCCGGGCTCCAGCCGAGCAGCGCGAGGAAATTCGCCATGGCCGTCGGGAGAATCCCCTTGAACTCCCAGTCGCCTACGGCAGCCGCATCGCGACGCTTGCTGAGTTTCTTGCCGTCGGTGCCGTGGATCATCGGCACGTGGGCGAACTGTGGCAGCGGTGCGCCGAGCGCCTGATAGAGCAGAATCTGTTTCGGCGTGTTCGAAATGTGATCGTCGCCCCTCATGACGATCGTGATGGCCATCGCGATGTCGTCCGAGACGACGGCGAGGTTGTAGATCGGCGTGCTGTCGGAACGGAGGATGATGAAGTCCTCGATCTCCTTGTTTTCGAAGGCGATGCGCCCATGCACGATGTCGTCCCAGGCGGTCGTGCCATCGGGGACGCGGAAACGGATGGTGTACGGTTCGCCGTCGGCGAGTTTCTGCCGGATCTGCTCTGGCGACCAGCTGGCGAGGCGCCGATCGAAGCGAAATGGCTCCTTGCGGGCGTCGGCGTCGGCGCGGAGTCGCTCGAGTTCGGCGACGGTGGTGAAATCGAGGTACGCGGAGCCGTTGGCAACGAGTCGCTCGGCATCGGCCTTGTGGCGGGCGACGTTCGCGCCCTGGAAGACGACGTCCTCATCCCAGTCCAGACCGAGCCACTCGAGCCCGTGGAAGATGGCAGCGGTACTCTCCTCGGTGCTGCGAGCCTTGTCGGTGTCCTCGATCCGGAGGAGGAACTTCCCCCCGGTCTTCCGGGCCCAGAGCCAATTGAAAAGCGCGGTTCGGGCCCCGCCGACGTGCAGGTAGCCGGTCGGAGAAGGGGCAAAACGGAGGCGTGGGGCGGGCGGGGTCATGCAGGGTCTCAGGGGGCGGAAAAGAAAACGGGCCCACCGGTACGTGGTGGGCCCGTCACACGGAGAGAGAGGGATTCGAACCCTCGGTACCAGTTTCCCAGTACGCCGGTTTAGCAAACCGGTGCCTTCAGCCTCTCGGCCATCCCTCCAACAGCAGCAGAAGCTAC
>JANPFJ010000106.1:0-19935 GCA_031423355.1 Gemmatimonadaceae bacterium
GCGCGGCGATCTGGCGTTCTACTATCACTCGAACGCTGAACCGTCGGCGATTGCCGGGATCTGCGAGATCGTCCGCGAAGGGTACCCTGATCCGACCGCACTCGATCCCGCGCACGCGTACTACGATCCAGCGTCCGTGGCGGAGACGCCGACCTGGTTCATGGTGGATGTGAAGGCGGTCGAGGCGTTGGCGCGCCCGGTGACGCTGCCGGAGATCAAGGCGTCTGCGGCGCTGGCGAACATGGCGTTGCTGAAGGTCTCGCGACTGTCCGTCGTGCCGATCACCGCCGAGGAGTGGGAACTCGTGCTTGGCATGAGTCGTCGGTGAGCTGATGATGACGTCAGTGACCTTCCGTGACATCACGGCTGGCGATGCGGTCCTGGTCGCGGCACTCCATGCGGCCAGCTGGCGCAGCGCCTATCGCGGCATTCTCTCCGACGCGTATCTGGCCAGCGATGTCGACTTCGAGCGTGCCGAGTTCTGGCGCCAGCGACTGGGCGTGCTGAGTGACGCCGATCACTTCGGCCTCATCGCGATGCACCACGGGGCACCGATCGGATTCGTCTTTGTCACGCGAGACGCAGACCCCATCTGGGGGAGTCTGATCGACAACCTGCACGTGTCGGCCGCGATGCGGTCCGCCGGTATCGGGCAGCGATTGCTGGTCGCGGCAGCCGATGGCATTGCGACGCGCCGTTGGGGGCACCGCGTCCACCTGTGGGTGTACGATGCCAACGTCCGTGCACGGGCGTTCTATGCGCGGCTCGGCGGTACCGAAGTCGAAGGCCGCGTGAAGGCGGTGCCAGACGGCAGCCGGGCGAGCACATGGCGCGTGGCGTGGGATGATCTCGAGCACCTGCGAGCGGTTCCGCCGCGGACCGCGGGCATCGCCGACGCGCTGCTGGTTCCGCTCGATGTCGATGCACAGCTTGACCTGTTGCGTACGGAGGAGCGTGATCGCGCTCAGGACACGCGGGAGCCCTGGCGCTGATCGTTGACAGGGCGTTCGCGCTGGCCAGCCTCCCGGAGCACCTCGTGCAGGAGCCGTGCCGTTTCCACCACTGCCGCATGTGCCGCTGGCACGATCGTCGTCATGTGCAGATAGCCGTGAACCATGCCGCTGAAACGGCGCAGGCGCACGGGAACGCCGGCCAGGCGCAGCAGGTCGGCATACGCTTCCCCCTCATCCCGCAGCGGATCAAATCCCGCCGTCGTGAGCACCGTCGCCGGAAGCCCGGCCGGATCAGCGCAGGACAGGGGACTCGACCGGGGATCGTGCGTGGCGGCCGGCGGCGCACCCACGTACAGACGGCGAAACGCATCCATGTCGGCGCTGGTGAGGATGTAGCCGCTGCCGAAGAGTTCGCGCGATGGACACCGCGCGTCCATGTCGACCGTCGGGTAGATCAGCAGCTGCGCCACCGGCGCTCGTCCCGCGCGCGCCGCCTCGGCGGCAACCACCGTGGCGAGGTTCGCGCCGGCACTGTCGCCACCAATCGCGATACGGCCCGCATCGGCCCCAAGGTTGCCCGCCTCGCGCTGGAGCCAGCGGAGCGCGGCATGCACATCATCCAGTGCCGCGGGAAATGGATGTTCGGGCGCGAGCCGGTATGCGATGCTCAGCACATGGATGCCCGCCTGCTGACAGAGGACACGACAGGGTTCGTCGTGTGTGGTCAGATCGCCGTTGACGAACCCGCCGCCGTGGATGAACAGCAGGATGGGTTCCGGCGCATTGCTACCGGTGCCGAGGGGCGCGTAGTGTCGGGCCGACATCGGGCCCACGGCACCATCCACCGACAGATCGCGCACGGCCTTGACGCGTGTCGGTCGCGCCCCGGCTCCGGTCGTCGCCGCCAGCACATCGCGCTGATAGCGACGGCGCCCGGCCTCGGGCGTGGGCTCGCTCATCAGGCGCTGTGGCAGGCGATTTCGCACGTTGAGAACGAATTGCACGTGCGCGTCGAGTGTGAGGCCGTCCACCACGCGCGGGCTCTCACCGATCAATCGCAGCAGCCATGCACCGGGCAGGGCTGCCAGCAATCGCGCAATCCGCCCCTCGATTCGCTGCCGTGCCGAGGGCGACTCGGTCTGGAGGGTTGTCATGGTCATCGGGAGTCCGGCAAAGGCAGCGGCAGCTCGTGGTCCGGAGTGAAAACGTAGTCGGCGAACTGCGGCACCGACACTCGCCGCCGCAAGGCCCGGATGCCCTCGGGCCAGAGGGTCGAGTTCCGCCCGGTCCGATCGAGATACCAGCTGCTGCACCCCCCACGATTCCAGACCGTCGTCGCAAGGCGGGCATCGATCCACTCGATGTAGCGCCGCTGCGCCGCCGCACTCGGCTCGACGGCACCGGCACGCTGACGGTCCATGGCGCGAACGAGCTGCAGCACGTGCTCGATCTGCACCTCGGCGATCAGAACCACTGATGTATGTCCGACGCCGGTGTTTGGACCGAGCAGCATGAAGAAGTTCGGGAATCCTGCGGCGGTGGTGCTCATGTATGCCGTCGGGCTGCCACGCCATGATGCGGCCAGCGAGACGCCATCCCGGCCGACGATGTATGGCGCCAGCGGGGGATCTGTCGGGCGGAAACCGGTGCCGAGGATGATGACGTCGGCAGGGCGCACAGTGCCATCGACGGTGCGAATGCCATCGGGGGTGACCGTCGCGATCGTGTCAGTGATCAGTGCGACGTTGGGCTGCACCAGAGCAGGGTAGTAGTCGTCAGAGACGAGAATACGCTTGCAGCCGATGCGGTAGCCTGGCAGCAGCCGTGCGCGAAGCGCCGAGTCGCTGACCTGTGCACGCATATGTCGCTTGGCCACCCACTCCACCGCGCGGCCGGCCTCAGGATGCCGGAATGGATACAGGAGGGCCTCACGAAGCATGAAGAGGGCCGCGCGCTCGAGTCGCTGCGCCGCTGGCACGTGTCGGTAGAGTGCCTTGCGCCACTGAGGTATCGCACGGTCCCGCCGTGGCAACACCCATGGCGGTGTGCGTTGATAGAGATCCAGATGCTCGACCGCAGGCTGGATTCTCGGCACGAACTGGATCGCCGAAGCGCCCGTGCCGATGACCGCGACACGCCTGCCCGTCAGGTCAAAGTCATGATCCCAGCGCGCCGAGTGAAACGTGTGTCCCTGGAAAGACTCGAGCCCTGAAATGGTGGGGAGCGCGGGCTCACTCAGGGGGCCTGACGCCAGAACGAGGAACTCGCTCGTCCAGACGCGTGTGTCGGTGGTCACCGTCCATCGCTGATCGGCGTCATGCCACTGTGCGCCGGTCACATTCTGTCCGAACATGAAATGGCGTGCGATGTCGTGCTCCGCCGCACAGCGCGCCAGATAGGCCCAGATCTCCGGCTGCGGCGAGTAGGTGCGGCTCCAGTCGGGATTCGGTGCGAACGAGAACGAGTAGAGCGACGACTGCACGTCGCAGGCGCAGCCCGGGTAGCTGTTGTCGCGCCACGTGCCACCGAGCGCCGGCGCCCTCTCGAGAATCACGAAGTCCGTGATCCCTTGTTGCCGGAGCCGGATCGCCATGCCGATGCCCGAGAACCCGCTGCCGATGATGACCATGCGCACCGCCTGTGCCGTCTCGGTCATCCCGGATCTCCGGCTGCTGCCTCATCGACGCAGATCTCGCCCGATGCACACGCATGAATCAGCGTCGCGGGCCAGGCGGGGTCGTACTCCCGCGCTGTTCGCATGCGTCGTACCGTCTCCCGCTTGCCCTCACCCCACGCCACCATCACCACCTCGCGCGCTGCCATGATCGTCGCGACGCCGACGGTGACTCCGAGCCTCGGGACACGATCCAGCGAACCGAGATCGGGGAACGTCTCGAGGTTGTCGCGACGCGTCTGCTCGGACAGCTCGACGATGCGTGAGACGCTCGTCATGCTGCTGCCGATCGGATTGAAGGCCACATGTCCATCGCCGGAGCCGGATGCCACCAGAAAGAGATCGATTCCGCCCGCGTCCTCGATGCGGCGGTCGTACTCTCCGGGGTCGCGTGGATCGGGAAACCAGACCATCTCGTCGCGCAGCGCGAGCGACGGCGCGAGCACAGCATTGAGCGGGCCGACGATTTCATCGCGGGTGAATGCGTGGCACGACGGCCCCCCCGGTGACGTGACGTAGCCAATACCGTCGGGCGTCTCGACCAGATATTCGTCCATCATCACCAGCGTCACATGTGCCAGACTCTGTGGCTCTGCTTTCAGCTGCGCGGCCATGGCACGATAGACCGGACGCGGTGTGCGCCCGGTCGGCAGCCCGAGCAGAAAGCGGCAGCCATCACCCCGTGTGCTCCTGATGCCGCGCAGGATTCGCGAGGCGACATGCTCGCCGATGTCGTCCGGCGTGCGGAATATCCGCAGCGGCGCTCCGGCAACGCGCTCCATCAGATCGCCGCCGCAGCCAGCGCTGGTGTCTTCCAGAGATCGATCGGCTTCTGTACGCCCATCGGCCGGAACGGCAATTCGATCTTCCGGCCAAGTCCCGCCGATGCATAGGCGGCGTAGAGTACTTCCTGCACGACGCGCCCCGTCTCGCCGTCGGAGATGGGCGTCTCCTTGCCTCGCACGCAGCGCGCGAAGTGCCGCATCTCCTGCGGAAATCCATAGTTCCAGTGCTCCTCGAACACCGGATACGTCCAGCCTCTGGTGGTATCAGCCTTTTCAACCGCGTATCCGAAGCCGACTTCGGAGTAGGTCGGGAGCGCGTTGCCCATCAGCATGTCCGCGTACGTCTGCCCCTTGTCGCCAAAGACTTCGATCGTGTCGTCCATACCCCCCGGCTTCGTCCAGGAATTTTCCACGACTCCGGTGGCGCCACCCTCGAACTCGATGATGCAGAGCGCCTCGTCATCACCCTGCGTCTTGCGGCCATGCACCTGGGTCGACAGCTGTGCGTAAACGCTCTTCACTTTCGGCTTGCCAAGGAACCACCAGCAGAATGCGATGCCGTGGCAGCCGAGGTCCATCAGCGCGCCGCCACCGGACTGATTCACATCCCAGAACCAGTCGGAGTGCGGGCCGCTGTGCTTTTCCGACTGCTTCACGAGGTGGATCCGCCCAAAGGCACCTTCATCCGCCATCTGCTTCGCTTTCACGTACTTGGGCGCGAAGAACAGTTCTTCGGCATACAGCAGCAGTACGCCGGCCGTGGCGCAGGCAGCGATCATCGCATCGGCTTCCTCGAGTGTCACGCAGAGCGGTTTTTCGCATACCACGTGCTTGCCGGCCGCGGCGGCGTCGATCGTCATCTGTGCGTGGAGTCGGTTCGGTGCGGTGATCGATACCAGTTCGATCGCCGGATCCTCGAGCATCAGGCGATAGTCGTCGTAGTGCGCCGCGATGCCGTGTCGCGCAGCGAATGCCTTCGCGTTTCCCGGCGACGGCGACGCAACTGCCACGACCTCCGCTTCCTCCGGCATCATGCGCACCGACGCAGCAATGCAGTCGGCCTGAAACCGCGACCCGATGATCCCGATCTTCACCTTTGACACAGCATGATCTCCTGGCGTGATACCCTGGTTCTCTCAGTCAGCGGGAACGAAAGCGCCTTTTCCACACAGAAACACAGCGTCGCAGGTGACGTCTTCAGGACGGGAACGGCATCTCCCATACGCCGCCAGTCACAGGAAAGGTACCACCAATCGCCGCACGACCGACAGACGCACCGAACGGCATCAGACAGGGTCGCGGGGAACTAACGGCATCACGCAGAGACGCAGAGAACTAACGGCATTGCGCAGAGACGCAGAGAACTAACGGCATCACGGAGAGACGCAGAGCACTAACGGCATCACGGAGAGACGCAGAGAACTAACGGCATCACACAGAGACGCAGAGACGCAGAGGCACAGAGAACTGCAAAGGCTGTGGGAACTGCGTCTGCGCGGTGCAGTTCCCACAGCAGTTGTGGTTGGTTTTGCCGTTCTCTGTGGCTCCGCGTCTCTGCGTCTCTGCGTGACGCTGTTAGTTTCAGCGTTGCGTCTCTCTGTGACGCCGTTAGTTCCCGCGTTGCGTCACTCTGTTCTGTGTGTCTCTGTGCGCTGCTCTTCACCGCGTTCCCGCGCCACATCGCGCAGTCGTTCGCTCCGTCACCGGACTGCGACCGAACAATACCAGACGCAGTCCCGCACAGCGATGTCAGGCCCACGCCGGTTGCCCAGGGGTGAGTGGCACGCACCCCGTATATCGGTGCGGCTCATGGACGTACCGCAGCGCCTTGGTCATCCCCACCTCCGACGAGAAGTAGGCTTTCAGCGATAGCTCGTGCATGAGATGGAACCAGTGCTCGTCACCCGCCGCCTTCGCCTCGGCGTCGATCGTGGTCAACAGTGCCGCGCGACGTGACGCCGGCAGGGACGCGAAGCCGCCGCCGCACTCTGCCAGGCACCTCGCACGTATCGCGGTCAGCCCCTCCGTGATCCGCGTCCGGGCGGTGGCGTCGTAGACATCGGTCAGCAAGAGATTGATGGCACCACCGGCACCGGCAGCCTTCGCGCCTGGAGACGACGCAGTGTCGGGAAGGATGGTGTCGGCGATCGCTTCGATGAGGGCCTGGTCGTCAGCCGAGAGCGCCATCCGGCTCCCGTCAGTCGCTGATGCGCGCGGCTCGGCGCCGCACGCCGTGAGCAGGCCACTCGAGGCCAGTGCAATGCTGCCGAGCAGTGTTCCGGCGGATTTCACCGCCTCACGGCGAGTCATCTCAGTCATCGTGTGGTGCTGTCCTCAGAGGTTTCGTTTCGCCAGTTCGCCCACGGCATGATTCACCGCCCGTGCCGTCAGCGCCATGTAGAGAATTGACGGGCTCTGGTTCCCGGTCGACGTCATGCAGGCGCCATCGGTGACGAACACGTTCTTCACCGCGTGCAGCTGGTTCCACGCGTTGAGCATCGACGTCTTCGGGTCGGTGCCCATCCGACAGCCGCCCATCTCGTGAATGTCGAGCCCAGGCGCCTGATGATTGTCGTGACTCGTGATCGCCGTGCATCCCGCAACACCCAGCATCTCCTCGGCCTGGGTCCGCCAGTCCCTGATCATCCGCTCGTCATTCTCGTCGTAGTCGACCGACGTCACCAGTCGCGGAATGCCCCAGGGGTCCTTCAGTGATGCATGCAGCCGTACATGGTTGGTGTACTTCGGGATCGTCTCGCCCTGCATGTACATGTAGATGTGCCATGGTCCCGGCTTCGTCGAGGCGTCCTTGAAGTCGGCCCCGATGCGCGACACACCTGGCTCGGCGCGTGGGCGATACCCACCGGTGAAGGTCGTGTACCCGCCGACGAAGTCCGTGTCCTGCTTGCCGAGGTTGCGGAAGTTGGCAAGGATACATTCGGTTGGATTCTTGCCAGCGAAGTACTGATCCTCGAAGCCGGGCAGGGTGCCGTTGGCGCTGGCGCGGTAGTTGTGGTGTGCGATGTAGTGGCCAAGGATCCCGTGATCGTTGCCGAGGCCATTCGGGAACCGCTTCGACGTCGAGTTGAGCAGGATCAGGTTCGAATTCAGCGCTGAGGCGTTGAGGAAGATGATTCGCGCATGGTGTTCCGTGACGGCGTGGGTCCGCGCGTCGATCACCCGCACGCCAACAGCGCGTCCCCCGACGTCGTCGTAGAGGATGGAGTGCACGACCGAGTCGGGCCGGATCGTCAGGTTCCCCGTCTTCTGCGCCCACGGCAGCGTGCTGGCGTTGGAGCTGAAGTAGCCCCCATACGGGCAGCCGCGCATGCAGAGATTACGCGCCTGACACGTGCCACGGCCTTGCGCGAGGTGAATCGGCTGGGGCTGCGTCAGCTGGGCCCAACGGCCCTGCACCACGTGACGGTCGCCGTAGTGCTTCCTGAGCGAGTCTTTCAGGTGCTGTTCGGCGCAGTTGAAGTCGAACGGCGGCAGGTACTCACCGTCCGGCATGGCCTCGAGACCATCAGCGGTCCCGCAGACCCCGACAAAGCGCTCGACATGTGAATACCAGTCCTTCACGTCATCGTAGCCGATAGGCCAGTTCATGCCGTAGCCGAGTTTCTCCGGCGCAACGAATTCGTGCTGGCTCCAGCGCTGACAGGCGCGACCCCAGATGATCGATTTGCCGCCGACCTGGTAGCCTCGAATCCAGTCAAATGGCTTCTCCTGCTCGTACGGATGATCGGCGTCCTTCACGAAGAAGTGGGCCGTGTCCTCACCGTAGCCTGATGACCTCGAGATCAGGGGGTTCGGATCGAGCAGCGAATGGGGGCGCTCGCCGCGATGCGGGAGCTCCCACGGCTTGAGCTGCATCGTGGGATAGTCCTTCACGTGCTGCACGTCGCGACCGCGCTCCAGCACCAGCGTTTTCAGGCCCTTCTCGCACAGCTCCTTGGCCGCCCAGCCGCCGGAGATCCCTGAGCCGATGACAATCGCATCGAAGATGGTGCTCTCTGGCGGCATCAGTACGCTCCGTGGCGGGCGAAACTACGGGCGCCGCGGAGTCCGGGGCGCGCCCGCCGCGGCGCGATCGACGCGGATGGTGTACGCACCGGTCTTGCCAGCGCCGACCGTATTGGCGCGAATCAGGTATTCGCCAGCTGCGTCGAACGTATGGGCCAGGCGGGCATTGTTGCCACCGGCACCGTCATCGTCAAACGCGATCTGGGACCACTCGCCGTCCGTCATCTGGCCGAGCACGAGATAACTGTCAAATTCAGTCGATCGCATCGTGATCGTGACCGTCTCGCCCGCCCGCACAGCGATTCGGTACAGATCGTACAGCGATCCGTCATCCGCTTCCTGCGCGTTGTCGGTGAGCGTGCCGGTGACCGGGGTATTCGCTGCAATGCTGAGAATGGTCGGCGCCCGGATCACGCGCTCGGACACCTTGATCGTGTAGCTCCCGGTGCTGTTGGCGTCGAGGGCCTGCGCGCGGATGATGTATTCGCCGTCCTCCTTGACCGTGTATCGCAGCCGTGCATTCTTCTCGCCGCCGCCGTCATCATCCGTTTCATCGATCAGCAGCGAATCAGGAGTCATGCGGCCGATTCCGACGAACGAATCAACGTCGCCTGATGCCATCTCGATCACCAGCTTCTGTCCCTTGCGGGCCGAGATCTTGTAGAGATCGAAGTAGGCGCCCTTTTCGTCCACCGTCGGATCGGTTTCGGTCAGATCGCCGGTCATCGACGCACCCATCGCCATCATCTTCGGTGGCGTGACGACGATCGCGGGCAACGTGTCGAGCCGCACGGTGAAATTGCCGACGCCATCGTCCTTCAATGACTGGGCGACGAGATAGTACGTGCCAGCGACCTTCGGCGTCCACTTGAGGCGAGCGTTCGAGTTGCCCGCGCCGTCGTCATCGGAGGCGAGATAGTCGGTCAGGCCGTTCACCTGACGGGCCACCGACAGATACGAGTCGAAATCATCTGCGCGCATCACGATCGCATACCGCTGCCCGACTTTCACATCGAGACGGAAGACCTGGAACCGCCCCTTTTCGTTGAGCGTGGGATCGGTGCGCGACAACGTGCCATCCACGGTCCGGCCCAGCGGCAGGACTGGTGCCGTGGCGAGCTGGGCGCGAGCCGCCGGAGCAGTACCCGCCGCGACGACGAAGGCGAATACCGCCACCGGCGGGAATGGGATTGGGCGAAGCGGAGCCATGGTGACCTTGAGTGGGTGGTGCAGGGGATCGTATCGGATGGCACGTTGCCGGACAACCGCTGCGTCGCTGCGCGGCGCACGGGAGATGCGTCACACTGGCCGGCGAGCACAGCCCGATGGCGCAGGCTGATTGCGCAGGCCGCCTCCACAGGCAGCTTTCTCCCGTATGCGACGACTCCGTGCCCTTCTCATGCTGCTGGTCACTTCCGCTGCGTCCGCGACGCCTGCCCATTCGCAACCATCCGCGAGTCGCACCGGCGGCCGTCAATCTGGCATCGACGTCTTGCATTACGCGTTCCGCGTGGACTTTCCGGCGGCGGCAGTCCCCGACACCGTTCGGTTCGTGTCGACGATCACGGCGCACCGTACCGCGACGGTCTCCACGGTGTCCCTCGATCTCGTGGCCGGGATGTCGGTCGATTCTGCACTCGTCAACGCGCGCACTGCGCCGGTCTCCCGAGCCGGTGACCGCGTCGGGGTCACACTGCCCGAGGGGAGCGGTGACACGATCAGCGTCGTGCTTTTCTACCACGGGGTACCGACCGATGGGCTGATCATCCGCCGCGACTCCGGGGGATGGACCGCGTTT
Organism: Gemmatimonadaceae bacterium; assembly: GCA_031423355.1. Classification (GTDB taxonomy): domain Bacteria; phylum Gemmatimonadota; class Gemmatimonadetes; order Gemmatimonadales; family Gemmatimonadaceae; genus JACMLX01. Next base: position 10,237 of record JANPFJ010000106.1, read on the forward strand.
GGCGATAATTTTCCCGATCGTGCCCGGCAGTGGCTGGCGGTCGTCGATCATCCGAGCGACAAGGCGCTGGTGGAGTGGGATGTGCGCGCACCGGCGACACACCGCGTGATCGCCAACGGCACGCTGCTCGAAGAGACGCCGGAGTCCGGACGCGGAGGGGTTCCGATGGTGCGCACGCGATGGCGCTCGCTGCGACCGATCTATACCGCGGTGATGGTGATCGGTGTCGCGCCCTTCGCCGTCGTTGAACTCGGCGACACGGCCTGCGGCCTTGGTGAGTTGCCCGGGTGCGTGCGCCAGTCGGTGTGGACGACACCGGCGCAGCGTGCCTTCGTTCCGGGCAACTTCGCGCGGGCCGGAGAGATCGTCGCGCTCTTCTCGCGGCTGGCCGGCCCCTATCCCTACGAGAAACTCGCGCACGTCGCATCGTCGACGCGCTACGGCGGAATGGAGAATGCCGCGGCCATCTTCTACGCCGGAAACCTTTTCCGGCAGGGGAGCCCCAGCGAGGGGCTGATCGCGCACGAGACCGCACACCAGTGGTTCGGCGATGCGGTGACGGAGCGTGAGTGGCCGCATGTCTGGCTGTCGGAGGGCTTTGCGACCTACTTCGCGGCGCTCTGGACCGAACATGCCCATGGCGACAGCGCGTTCCTGGCCGAACGCATCGCGATGCGATCGCAAGTACTCGAGGCGAAGATCACCTACGAACTGCCAGTGATCAACGAACAGCTCGACGACGTGAGCCGCGTGCTCAATTCGAATGTCTATGAGAAGGCGGGTTTCGTGCTGCATATGCTGCGGCGCGAGATCGGCGACTCGGCCTTCTTCAATGGCATTCGGGCGTACTACGCGGCGCATCGCCACGGCGTGGCCATGACGAGCGACCTGCAAGTGGAGTTCGAGAAAACGTCCGGGCGTTCGCTGGAGTGGTTCTTTGACCAGTGGCTGCGTCGACCGGGCGTCGCGGATTTGCGAGTATCCTGGCGGTGGGATACAACGGCGAAACAGCTGATGGTCACCGTCAGGCAAGGCACGCGTTTCCCGCCGTATCGTCTCGCGCTGTCGGTGGATGTGACTGATGCCAGCGGGCGCACGACGCGCACGCAGTTGGCTATTCCGGCGCGGGCAACGGCGACGTTGACCGTCCCGGTGGCGCTGTCGGCAGCCCCGCCGCGCGTCGTCTTCGACGCCGATGCCGGGGTGCTCGGCACGCTGTCGATTCCCTGACGCCGGTTGCTTGACGGCGCGTAGCTTGCAGGAAAGCTTGGATCGTACCCACCCGCACTGTTCCCCCCAGGAGAAGGAGTTGCTCATGTCGAGTGTTCACTGGAATCAGGACCATAACGTTGCGCGCCGAGGACTGGCCGTTGTTGCCCTCGCGCTGATGACGGCGTGTGCGTCCGAGCAAGCCGCGACCGCACCAGCAACGCCCGAGAACGACGTGCTGCCGCAGGTCGCCGCGCTGGTCCAGTCGGGGCCCCCGCAGTTCGTCGCGGGCGAGATGATCGTCAAGTTCCGGAGCGGCGCAACGGAGGTGGGCAAGACCAGAGGACGGCGCGCCGCGCGCGCGGCGGCTCGCGAGCGCATTCTCACTGCGGCGATGCGTCGTCGAGGTGACTCGGAAGGGGTCGAGCTGCTCAGCACCACGATGGACGTGACGGCGGCCGTCGCCGCCCTTCAGAATGATCCGGACGTCGAGTACGCTGAGCCCAACTGGATCTATCAGCACGAAGCCGTTGCCAACGACCCCTACGTGACCAGCGGCCAGCTGTGGGGCATGGGCACCGGCTTCGGCAGTCAGGCCGTGACCGCCTGGGGCAACAACAAGACCAACTGCAGCGGCGTCTACGTCGGCATCATCGACGAAGGCTACATGTACACGCACACCGACATCGCCGGTAACGTGGGCACGAACCCGTTCGAGACACCGGGCAACGGCGTGGACGACGATGGCAACGGACTGAAGGATGATGTCTACGGCTGGGACTTCGCGGGCAACAACGCCTCCGTCTTCGATGGCGTGGGTGACGATCATGGTACGCACGTGGCCGGGACGATCGGCGCTGTTGGCGGCAATGCCACGGGTGTGGCGGGGATGTGCTGGTCCGGCATCAAGCTGCTCAACGCGAAGTTCCTCGGCAGCACGGGTGGCACCACTGCCAACGCGATCAAGGCCATCGACTACTTCACGGACCTCAAGCTCCGGGGCTTGAACATCGTCGCCACCAACAATTCGTGGGGCGGTGGCGGCTTCTCGCAGGCGCTGCAGGATGCCATCGAGCGGGCCAACGCTGCGGGCGTGCTCTTCGTCGCGGCCGCTGGAAACAGCACACTGAACTGCGAAACATCGTCGTGTTATCCAGCCGAGTATCCGAACGCAAACGTGATCTCGGTGGCGTCCATCACCAGCACTGGCGCCATCAGTTCATTCTCGAACTATGGCTCCACCACGATCGACATCGGCGCACCCGGCAGTGGCATCTTCTCGACCGTACCGACGGGGAGTCGCCGGAACATCACGTCGGGCTATGCCAGCTACAGCGGCACGTCGATGGCCACGCCGCACGTGACGGGCGCGGCGGCATTGTACGCGGCCACGCACTCCGGGTCGACCGCGGCGCAAATCAAGGCGGCCATTCTCTCGAGTGCGGTGCCGACGGCGTCACTGGCTGGCAAGACGGTCACTGGCGGTCGCTTGAACGTCAGCGGGTTCTGACATGACCCGTGGACCGCTCGCGAGCCGAGCGGTCCACGGACACTGTCGCGCCGAGCGGCCCGATCGCGTAGCCTCATGGCATGAAACTCTGGCTTGATGCCGACGCGGCGCCTCGCGATGTGAAAGAGGTTTGCTACCGTGCCTCGGAGCGGCTCGCGCTCGAGACGGTCCTGGTGGCGAACATGCGGCTGCAGCTGCCGGTCGGGTATCCGCATCTGCGCGCGGTGCGCGTCGATGGTGGCCCGGACGTCGCCGACCTCTACATCGCCGAACATGCCGCGTCGGGGGATGTCGCCGTGACCGCCGATATTCCGCTGGCGGCCCTCCTCGTGCCGAAAGGCGTGATCGTGATCGATCCTCGCGGTGAGGAGTACACGACGGAAACGATCGGTGAACGCCTCTCTGTTCGCAACTTCATGGAAGGATTGCGCAGCACCGGCGTCGAAACCGGTGGGCACGCAAGCTACGGAACGAAGGACAAGCAGGCCTTCTCGAATGCACTTGATCGCGCACTGACGCGAGCGCAACGTCGAAAATGAGTTGGCGCGGCGCGGTGGTCAGCCGTCGCTCTGCCGCGCGGGCGAAGGTACGTGAGTCATGCGTGCGCGGACGTACGAAGCAAGGCAGTGATGCGCGCCAGCAATTCCGACCCCGAGAATGGTTTCGTGATCACATCCCGCTCGGTGCGATCACCGACCAGATCACCGGCCGGTGCCTCGCTGTAACCCGTCATCAGCAGCACCGGCGTTCCGGGGTGACGTGAACGCAGGTGGGCCGCGATCTCCAGTCCGGTGTGCCCAGGCATCATGACGTCGGTGAGCACGATGTCGAAGGGGATGACCGCCAACTCGAGGAGCGCCATCGCCTCGGAACCGTCGGCGGCAGTCGTGACCGAGAAGCCGGCATGACGAAGCATCCGTTCGACCACGCGTCGAGTGCCGCTGTCATCTTCAGCAACGAGAATGGTGCGGGGCCCAGCGTCCAACGTTGGCGTCGGTCGGTCTGGCGCTTCCGGGGTCGGCGTCTCGCTGACCGCAGGCAGATCGATCGTCACCCGTGTACCCTTGCCTGCCGTCGACTCGATTCGCACCGAGCCATCGCTCTGTTCCGCCATGCCGTGCACCGATGCCAACCCGAGTCCGGTACCCTGTCCACGAGACTTGGTGGTGAAGAATGGCTCGAATGCGCGGTTCAGGACATCTCGCGTCATTCCGACGCCATCGTCGGCAACTTGCAGCAGAATTCGCGGGGCTCCCTCAGCGGCCACGATCTGCACCACACTGATGGTGCACCAGCCGCCGTCCGGCATCGCATCGCGCGCATTCGCGACCAGGTTCACCAGTGCCTGTTCGAGCTGGCCGGGATCGACACGTACTCGGCTATCCGCGGACAGGTCAAATCGCAGACGAATCCGATCACCCACCACGCGTTGCAGCAGTCGCTCCATGCCTCGAACATGCGCCGACAATTCGATCACTCGCGGCTGAGTCACCTCGCGACGCGCGAATGCCAGCAACTGCCGGGTGAGCGCCGCGCCGCGATCGCGCGCGGCGATGATTTCGTCGAGCAACGCGCTGCGCTCCCCGGGGTCCGTCTCGATCCGGAGCATCTCAGCCGAGCCACTGACTGCGGTGAGAATGTTGTTGAAGTCATGCGAGAGGCCACCGGCCAGGCGACCCAGGGCGTCGAGGCGTTGCGCGTGCGCGAGCCGCAACTCCATCTCCCGTCGCTCCGTTTCTGCGCGCACACGTTCCGAGACATCGCGCAGCAGCAGTTGCCGACGGCCCCCTTCCATGCCGCGCCACGTCGCCTCTACCTGCGACTGGACGCCACCTGGGGGCGAGAGCTGCAGCTCAATCGGGATCTGTTCCAGTGCATTCGCGACAGCATCGAGCTGATCGCGTCGTCCGTCGACATCGGCGAAGGCCGCTGAGATCGGGCGCGCAATCAATCGTTCCCGCGGTAAGCCCAGCAGCATTGCTGCCGCTGGATTGGCGAGCATCACGATGCTCTGGTGATCCACCACCAGAATGCCATCCGGCGCGAAACGCACGGTGTCGGCCAGATCCTCCCGGTTGGCGGTCATCGCATCGAAGACCCGCGTCAGGCTTGTCAGGCTGAGCGCGAGCAGTGCCCAGGTGGCGAACATCGAGACGGCGTGCAACGCGAAAAAATAGAAACTGTCTGGAGTGGCACCGGTCGCCTGCATCGCTGGCGATTCGAGATGGGTCACGATGGTCGCCACGATCGTCACGCACGCGGCGACGAACGCAACCCGGAGACCGAGCAGCAGCCCCAATCCGAGCAGAAGGACCGGCAGCACGAGTACGCCGGCAGATGGAAACAACGGGTTCAACAGGAATGCCGTCTCGATCTCGAGCCAGCAGGCAGCGAGCGCCAGGGTGACTGCCGTGACCGGATTCCACCGTACGGCGATGACCACGGTCAGCAGCGTCACCAGCAGCATGACACCGTGGCGTCCCATCAGTGCGGCCAGTACGCCCAACTGCCGGGCATCGAGCACGACCATCGACGCATAGCCCAGCACCGTGAGCGAGGTTGCGCCGATGACCCACGATCGGAGTGTCTCGGGGGAGAGGGCGCGCGCGCTGGTCAGTGACTGGGTCTGGGGCACTGTGACAATGTGCGCGCGCGCCAGAGGCGCCGCTATCCGGGTTCACCCGTCACGTGCCGATGCAACACGGGGGAGCACCGCAGCTGCGGCGCTCCCCCGTGTTGGACCGATATCCCGAGGATCAGACGCAATCGTCAGAAGTTCGGCCGCTCTCGTGCCTGACGATCGGGCCCGCGCTGGCCACCACGTCCGCGCCCGTTGTTGTTGCCGTTGTTGCCGTTGTTGCCGTTGTTTCCACCGTCCTGCTGCGGTTGCGGTTCGGCACGACGCGGATTGATCATCGGCTGCTCATTCCGTTGCCACGGGCCACGTGCAACTTCCTGCGGGCGACCGCGATCGTTCGACCGTGAGTCATCGCGGCCACGATCATTGCCACCACGATCATTGCCGCCAGCATTGCCATCCCGGCCGAGCGAACCGCCGCGACCGTCGCCGATCTGCCGGCCAGTCCCACCGTCGCGGCCGAGCGAACCACCACGACCGTCACCCACCGCGCGACCACGGTCCGCAGTGCCGTCACGACCCCATGAACCGTCGCGGTTCACATCCCGGTTCCATCCACCGCGATTGTTGTCAGGCTGCGATGCGGGCCGGCTGTCACGGGTGCGATTCCAGTCGTCGGTACGGATCGGCAGGTTGCGGTTCACGTCGTCGCGGCGATTATCGTTGCGCCCGTCGCGGCCATTGTCGCGGCCATTGTCCCGATAGCGATCCGGCACATCGCGCCGACCGCCATCGTACCGACCGCCATCGTATCGCCCACCGTCGTAGCGCCCGCGATTCCGTGGATCGATATACCCCCGATCACGACGACCGAAACGCGTGTCGCGGTGGACCCCGGGATAGCGGTCGATGTTGCTGTACACCACGCGACGGCGGAGGACATCGCGATTCCAGTACACCGTCCGATAACGCGGGTGCACATAGACGTTGGTGATCTGAATGAAGGGACGTGACCGCCCGCGCCAGCCGCCGGCATTGCCGAAGTATCCCACGTTCCAGCCGTCGTAGTAGACCGAGCGTGAGCGCCAGTTGCAGTCGTACGACAGCCAGCCGCCAATCGGGAAGCCGACGCCGAATGACCAGAACCGGCTCGAAAAGCCGGCGCCGAACACCGGACGCGTGTAGACGACATACGGGTCGTAGACCGGCACGTAGATCACCCGCGTCTGGGTCGGCGTGATGATGTAGTTGCGATCGTCGCGAAACACCGATTGCTCCGGTGTCGATCGCAGGTTGCCTTGGCTGTCGGCCAGCTCGCGTAAGCGCTGCACCGCGGCCATGACATCACTCGACTGTGTCGCATACGCGCGTCCGAGTGCGGCCGTCCAGTCGATCTTGTCGGCCATCATGTTGATGGCCGACGCGTAGTGCGCGACCGCCTTCACGCTGACGTCCCAGGGCTGATCATCGAGGCCGTTCGTGCCATTGGCGCGCACGTACCGCGCCGCCTCCTCGATCTGGTCGGGGAAGGTCGCCGCCACCAGCACCTGCGCCAGCAGCGCATCCGGGTACAGCGCGATCGAGCCGACGAGGTTGTCGAGCTCCTCGCCTGAAAACCCATCCTGCTCGTCATCGGCGCTGTACCACGGGCGGCTTTCCTGGGCCATCGCCGGCGTCGCGTGCGCGACGGCAACCAGCGTCATGGCCGAGAACAACGTGAACGCTCGACGGATCATGGTGCCACTCCGGGAAGAGACAGGAACGGTCCTGTCGAGCGGGACAATCGCATAAGCCATACCCTGACAGAATTCGTTGTGGCACAACGACTTATGGTGCCCCAGGGCCTCACGGATTCCCCCGTTCAGGACACCGCGCTGCCCAGAGTGGACAGTGTCTCCCGTCGCCGGCGGGACAGGACCCCCGCGCTGATGAGAGAGACCAGCAGGGCGATAGGAGCCGGCTCGAGCAGGGTCATCCCAAACACGTAAAGTGGATTCTTGTACGCGATGACGAACTCGGCCATTTGCCGCCGGGTCTTTTCCACTTCAGCCGGCGAGGCCCCCTTCGCCTGTGCCTGCTGCACCGCCTCGGCTGCGTACTTCTCGGCAAAGTCCGGCAGCATCACCGGGCCGACCACCTGCCAGGTGGCCGCATAGCAGATCGAGGCGATCAGCGAGATCAGCAGTCCCACGCGAAACGCCGGCCAGAATCGGACGCTGCCGCCGAGCTCTGTGTCCCGGTACGATCGGATGCCGAAGTGGACGAAGATGAACGACAGCACCATCGTCGTGTACCCGATCGCCATCCCGCTGGCGCCGCTGGGGTGCGTGCCCATCAGCTTCGCGGTACCCATCGTCACCACCATCAACAGCGACACCATTGCGCCGGCGAACAGGCCGAACCGCAGCACGATCTTCTTCATCTGCACTCCTTGACTGGGGTAAGTGAGCGCCAGGCTACCGCGGAAGCTGGGATTGCGCAGTCACCCGTTGGTATGATTTTCGGGTTTGGCGGGCAAAATCACCCATCGGGATGACGTCACGGGATCAATCCAGAGCTCTTGGCCGTGCTGATGGCCTGCGTCCGCCTCCGTGCGCCGAGCTTGTCGAACAGCCGGCTGGCGTGCGTCTTGACGGTGTTCTCGCTAACGAAGATGTGGTCCGCGATCTCCTTGTTGCTCATGCCGGCCGCCATCAGCTCGAGAATCTCGAGCTCGCGTTTGGTGATGCCGAGGGCTTCACGGCGCGCGGGGTCGGCGACGAAGGTCGAGGCGGCCGGAACGGAGACTTCCCTGATGACGACCCGTTCGGGCCGGCCGGTCAGCGTCACGCCGAGCCAGATCCCGAGGGCCGCGAACAGTGCCGCAATCAGGCCGCCATAAATTTCGACCGAGCGGGTGGCGATGAGATAGCGGTATTCGATGAGCCTGAGCACCACGATCAGCACGCCGGCCAGAAGCCCATACAGCAGGATATGGCGTTTCATGACCGCACACGGTGGAGGGGTCGACGCTCGAGCAGACACGTCGTACGACCCCGAAAGCTCGCCACCGCGCTACTCCAGCGGGAAGGCCTCGGCGAACGTCGCCTGTGCTCCGGGTGTCCGGACGGAGCGCCTCGAGTAGCCACCGTCGGCGTCGAGCACCCAGGCCGTGCCGTCGGCCAGATAGCGCGCCAGAATATCATCGAGACGTGCCCGGTTGACGGCGTCAACGACCGGGACCAGGACTTCCACGCGTCGGCGGAGGTTGCGCGGCCTCAGGTCGGAGGATCCGATCAGGTACTCCGGATCGCCGCCATTCTCGAAACGATAGATGCGGGAATGCTCGAGAAACCGTCCGACGACCGAGACGACACGGATTCCCTCCGACAGCCCGGCCAGCGCCGGCCGCAGTGTACAGATGCCGCGCACCACCAGGTCGATCCGCACTCCGCTCTGCGCCGCACGATACAGCGCTTGCACGACTTCGCGGTCAGCCAGCGCGTTGACCTTGATCGTGATCGTGGCGGCGCGCCCCGCCTGTGCATGTCGTGCTTCGCGATCGATGCGTGACAGCAGCGACGGCAGCAATTGCACCGGCGCCACCAGCGCGCCGTGCGTCATGCCCTCCGCCGGGTATGCTGCCGCGGCCAGCGCGTCGAGCAGCGTCGCGACGTCAGTCGTGAGGTCGGCGCGCGACGAGAAGAGACTCAGGTCGGTGTACTGTCGCCCCGAGCGAGGGTTGTAGTTCCCAGTGCCGACGTGGGCGTAGTGTACGAGCCGATCGCCTTCGCGCCGTTCCACCAGCGCCACCTTGGCGTGCACCTTCAGCCCGGGCAGCCCGTACACCACGCGCCCGCCCGCCTTCTCGAGTGCACGAGCCCACTGCACGTTGTGCTCCTCGTCGAAGCGGGCCTGCAATTCGACCAGTGCAAACACGCGCTTGCCCGCACGCGCTGCGGCGAGCAGCGCTTCCACGACTGGTGACGGGTTGCCGACGCGATACAACGTGGTGCGGATGGCCGTCACCTGCGGGTCGGCTGCCGATTCCGCGAAGAAGCGCACCACGGTGTCATCGAACGACTCGAACGGATGGTGCGCCAGGATGTCGCCCGCGTCGATCGCTTCCAGCATGGGTCGGTGCGCCGGAGCCACCGCGCGAGCGTGCAGCGGGGGATACTCCAGCGCGGGTTCGGTCGGCAGCGGCAGCGCCTGCAGGCACCGCAGATCCAGCAGCCCATCGACGACCTGCACGGTGTTGACGGTGATCGCCATGTCGCGACCGAGCGCATCGCGGTGCAGGTTGTCGAGAATCAGCGCCCTGACGGCCGGCGGCATGTTCGCTTCGACTTCCACGCGCACCGCCGGATTGTGCGGCCGTCGAGCCGTGGCATCCGAGACCGCATCCAGCAGGTCGCTCGCC
>JANPFJ010000107.1:0-18046 GCA_031423355.1 Gemmatimonadaceae bacterium
CCGGAAACGCAGGCCGTGCTGCCGGCGCTCGCCGATGACGCGCCGCTACTGCGTGTGATGTTGCAGATCGCACGCGGTGAGCGCATCGATCCGGTGCCCGTGTTCGCGCCGGCACAGTCGGTGGTGACGACGGTCATCGCCGCCGAGGGGTACCCCGGCACGCCACGTTCGGGTGACGCAATCACGCTGCCGGAAGCATCGGACGGCACGTGGCTCTTTCACGCCGGCACCAGGCTCCTCGATGGCACGCTCCGGACCAGCGGCGGGCGCGTGCTGACGGCAACGGCGACTGGCACGACGCTTGGCGGCGCACAGGAGCGCAGTCGTGCGCTGGCGGCGGCGGTGCGATTTGCCGGTGCGTTCCATCGGCGTGACATCGGGTGGCGCGCGCTGCACCGCGGTGCCTGAACTCCCCGAAACCGAGACGATCGCCCGCGATCTCGATGCGATGCTCGCGGGCTCGCGCATCACGGGAGCCGTCGTGTTGCGCTCGGATGTGTTGCGGGGGGTGTCAGCGACCGAATTCGGCAAGCGGCTGCATGGCGCCACCATCACGCGGGCATGGCGCCGTGCAAAGCTGATCATCGTCGATCTCGACACGAGCGACGCGCTCGTGGTGCAGCCTCGGTTCACCGGTGCCATGCTGGTCGAGGCGAGTCCGGACGACATCTCCGCGCGAGACCGGAGCTATATCACGCTCTCCGTCGCCCTGGGCGACGGGCGCCAGCTCCACTACCGTGACATCCGCCGGCTGGGCACTGTGACGCTGCTCTCGGGCCCTCAACTCCAGGAAGCGCTCGCCGCGCTCGGCCCCGAGCCGCTTGACCCTGCCCTGACCGCCGAGCGATTTTCGGTTTCTCTTCGGAACTCGCGTCAGGCCATCAAGAAGGTGCTCATGGATCAGCAGGTGCTGGCAGGGGTCGGCAACATCTATGCGAACGAGGCGTGCTGGATGTCGTGTCTCGATCCGTCGCGACCTGCGAACGCGCTGACACACGCCGAGGCCGCGACCCTGCTCGCCGAGCTGCGCAACGTCCTCAGTGCATCGATCGCGGTTCGTGGCACGAGCTTCCGGGACTACGTCGACGCCAACGGTGGACGGGGCGGTTTCGTGCCGTTTCTGCAGGTCTACGGGCGCGGTGGGATGGCATGCGCGCGGTGCGGCACGACGCTGGTGGACAGCAGCGCGATCGATGGCCGCACCACGGTGTTCTGCTGGCGGTGCCAGCGATGAGCGCACCGACCGCGGACCAACGCGACCTCTTCGCGCTGTTTGGCGTGGCTCCGCCGGCACGCGGACGGAGCGATGATCGATTGAGCGTTGAGCGCGCGGTCACGCTGGCCGAAATGGAGGCGGCCAGGCTCGCCTCCGGCTCGGCATTGCCGTCATCCGACATGAGCATCGGCGTCGATGTCCTGCTGGATGATACGACCGATGGGACAGCTGCGGCGCGCAAGCGGAAAGGCAGGCGCAAGCCAGTCACCGATCTCGATGCGCTGCGCGAACTGGTGAAGGCGGGCACGCAGGATCGCCCGGGCACCTATCGTTTCCTCGGTGGCGAGGGTGAGGTGCTCTACGTCGGCAAGTCGAAGCAGCTCCGGACGCGGTTGATGAGCTACTTCCGCGCTGAGTGGCCCCACGACAAGGGCGCGCGGATTCTCTGGCGCGCGGCCCGCATTGAATGGGAATACCAGCCGAGTGAGTTCGCGGCGTTGCTGCGCGAGCTTCGGCTGATCAAGCAGCTGCGCCCGCGCTACAACTGGATGATGAAGCGCGATGCACGGCACTACTGCTTCGTGAAGCTCACCGCCGGGCCGGCACCCAAGCTGCTGGTCACGCGCGACGCCACCGGTGATGAACGAGGCACATACTTCGGGCCGTACCTGAGCGCCGGCCGCGTCAATGATGCCCTGCGCGAACTGAGCGACGTGCTCGGCCTGCGTGACTGCGCCAACGACGTCCCGATGTTCTTTCGCGATCAGGAGGAGTTGCCGGTTCTCGCGACCCCGCGGACGCCAGGTTGTATCCGCTACGAAATCGGCAAGTGCGTTGGTCCCTGTGTCGCGGCTGTCACGGAGCTGGCGTACACCGGCCAGCTGGCGCTGGCGCGCGCCTTTCTCGACGGCAGCAGCGATGGCCCGCTGGAGGAGCTTGAAGTGCGCATGCAGGCGCACAGTGATGCGCTCGAGTTCGAGCGCGCGGCGCAGATGCGCGACAAACTGGCTCGGCTCGAGCTCCTGCGCGCCCAATTCGAGCGGCTGCGGTTCGCCGTCGAGACACTGACGTTCGCGTATCCAGTCACCGGTCATGGCAACGAAACGCGCGTCTATCTCATCAAGCGCGGCACCGTCCGCGCCGACCTGAAATTCCCCGTCACGCGACGCGAACAACTCGAGTTCGCGGAGTGGTGTCGCCGTGTGTTCGATGCATCGGAGCGACCGACACGACAGGTGCCGACGCATGAAATCGATGAGCTGCTGCTGCTCTCGAGCTGGTTTCAGCGGAACCCCGACGAATTCGCACGGACGCTGGCGCCAGCGGCGGCGATGCGTGAGTTCGGCGCATGAATCTGCTGGCGCTGCCCGACTGGCTGATCGCGCTCGAAATCGTGTGGGTGATTGCGATGTCGGGGTACATCCTGCTCGAGCGGCGACCACCGCTGGCGACGCTGGCGTGGATCGTGAGTCTCGCCACGCTGCCGATCCTTGGCCTGGTCGTCTACTACTTCGTCGGTCCGCGACGGCTTGACCGGAAGCGGAGGCGGCGTGTCATGGCGCGCACGTCGAAGCGGGCGAAGGACCAGCGCGCGGCGCCGAGCCGCGCCGCCGCGCCTGAGCGGCTCGGCCCCACCGGTGCCAGCCTGGCTGCGGTGGCCGCGGGGACCGAGCAGTCGCCGCCCCTCTCGGCCACCGCGCTGCAGCTCTTCGACAGCGGCAGCGCTGCCTACGCGGCGATTCTCGACGCGATTCGCGCAGCGCGTCACCACGTGCATCTCGAGTACTACATCCTCAATGATGGCGTCGTGGCGAAGCGCATTCGCGCGGCACTGATCGAACGTGCGATCGCAGGAGTCGAAGTGCGCGTGCTGCTCGATGGGCTGGGCACATCGCGGCTGGGCGAGTATCTGCGCCCGTTGCGCGAGGCGGGTGTTTCGATCGCACGGTTCGGCCCGCGCATGCGCCCGGGTTTCGTGAACTTCCGGACGCACCGCAAGATCGTCGTGTGCGACGGCACCACCGGGTTCACCGGCGGCATGAACATCGACGATTCACACGATGAATCAGTGGTGGGAATCGCGCATGGCTGGCGTGATACACAGGTCCTCGTGCGCGGCGATGCAGTGGCACCACTGGCGCTGGCGTTTCTCGAGGACTGGCAGTACGCCACCAACGTCGTGCTGGATGGGCCGGCCTACCTCCCTGCGTTGACGGGCGAGGGAGCACACCGGGTGCAGATCTGCGCCTCCGGCCCCGACGCCCACCCGCAGTCGATCCACGCGGTGTTCTTCACCGCGATCACCACCGCACGTCATCGGGTGTGGATCTCGACCGCGTACTTCGTGCCCGACGAGTCGATGCAGGCGGCATTGATCGTCGCGGCGCTTCGCGGCGTGGACGTGCAGGTGCTCGTGCCCGGGCCGAGCGACCACGCGTTCGTCGACGCGGCCGCTCGCAGCTACTTCCCCGAGCTGCTCGCCGCCGGTGTGGTGATCCACGCCTACGGGCCGCCGGCGCTGCATGCAAAGACACTGGTGGTGGACCGCGATGCTGCGATCGTCGGGACGGCGAACCTCGACAACCGCAGCCTGCGGCTCAACTTCGAAGTGGTCGCCATCTGCTATGGCGCCGACGAGGCCGATGCACTGGCCGAGATGTTTGCCCGCGATCTGCTGAAGTCGCGCCGGATTACCGCGGAGTCGCTGACGAATCACACACTTGGAGCTCGACTTTTCGAAGGCGCCGCGCGGCTGTTCTCGCCGATGCTCTGACCGGTGAGAACAGCGCGCGACGGTGACTGGCGAGATCGCCGGTCACCGTCGCGCCGAACGACTGCGGCAGTTCATCACCGACGCAGCGGTCGCAGCGCGTTCAACGCAACGTACGCGCCGACCACGCCGCCTTGCGCCAGGCCGATATCGGTGGCGTACCGGAAGTGATAGCCGACGAAGACGCGCGAATCGGCATTCTCACGCGCGGCGGCCCCGACTCCAGCGAAGTGGCGGGTTGCGCCCGGCAAGGAGGTACTGGTGGCGGAGAATGCCGTCGAGTGTCCGAGCACCAGCGAGAGCACAGCGGCCGCCGCACCACCGGCCGTCGCATGTGCACTCGGATAGTCAGGCACTGGCGGCGTCGGGAAGACCAGCACCTGCCAGCCGGCGCCAGACGTCGTGGCCGGGTTGCCATCGGTGTCGGCCAGTTCGATCGCACTGACCGGCCGCCAGAAGTTGTAGAAGTACTTGCTCTCGAGCGACGTGGTGTAGGCATCGAACTCCGCCAGTTGCACGAGCGCCAGCGCCCGGGCGGTCTCCCACGCATCGAGGCGCCGCGCGGTCACGAGTGTCCGCGCAATCCGGTTCCACGCCGTCGGCGAGTTCTCGACCCAGAACGTGGCAATTTCGGTCTGCTCCGGCGACCGGGCCGCGCAGCCATTGCAGCCGAGCGCTTTCACCTCGTTGAAGTCGAGGGTGTATCGCGCGGTGGCGACGGCACTGGCATTGGTGGCCGCACCATAGGGCCGCGGTGCACGAAACTGCCGGCCATCGCGCACGACGAACGTCTTCGCCACCGTGCCCCACCGGCTGGCATCGGCGAAGCCGCCGGTGCCGAAGAAGTCGAAGCCTGGTGTGTTGAATGGGAACGTGAACCGATAGTCGCCGGGCGTGGCGCCGGGCGTATATGGACCGACCCCCTGATCAGTCCCGTCACCCACCCGACGCGCCAGCACGGCGGCGGCCGCGCGCTGGCCGATCGCGATGCCGGCGTCAACACTGGCGTCGCCTTCTGCCGCACGGAGCGACGCGATATCCGCGGCATACGCGGCGTTCGCCGCAGCATGGGCTGGTATCGGCGTGGCGCCAATGACGGCCTCATGTCCTGCGGCGACCGCAGCCGCCGCCGCACTCGCGGCCCGATCAGTGGCGCCGGCATCGGCATATCGCGCATACCGGCCGCGAACGCCGTTCAGCGCGTCGTGCATCGCGACGTTCGCAATCGCATACAAACGCGCTTCGACAAACGGCGCGAGTGGACCGTTCGGCGAGAGTGCCGGTGCGAGCGATACACTGAGCGCGTTCCATCGGAGCACTGCTTCGCGCGCTGATGCATCGTGCTGACCGCTCACGTGAGCGTCGACATCGGCAGCGGGAACCTGCGTGACCGGCGCATCGCTGCAGGCAGCGATGAGCACGAGCGCGGACGCTCCAATCAGGACCTTCAGGAAGGGGCGCATAGCTGGAACCTCGCTAAGGGCGGACGCGTAACGCCGGAGTGGCGTCGCATAGGATCGCGAGGGTACGAATCAGGTGTCTGCAAACTGTCTGCTACCGTCCTGATGTGCAGCGTGGTGCGCTTGCCAGAGGCTGGGGCCCGTGCCGCGGCATCGCCCGGCCATGTGGTGCGCCGGGTACCTCCCGGCCACCAGATGACGATTTGTAGACACATGGCCGGTATCATCCGCCGACCACCCACCGTGCTCCGTCCTTGCGGCGGCGGAGCCGGCGGACGACGCCCCAACGGATGTGCCCGTTGTCCATCAGGCGGCGCGACGGGCAGATTCCCTCATCACGACAGCGCGTGCTCTCCGGGGTGTGCATTTGACGTCGTCCGCCAACGCTCGGCATTGACATGGAGTTGACTGCTGATGGCTGCTGATCGACGCATCTGCGTGCGCGTGCTCGGTCCGGTCACCGTCGCTTTCGATGGTGATGCCCCATCGAGCTCGCGGCTGACGCAGCCACGACAGATTGCGCTCCTGCTCTACCTCCTGCTCGCGCGCCCGCGCGGGCTGCACGCTCGCGATACGCTGGTGACACTGCTGTGGCCTGAGCACGACTCCTTGCAAGCGCGTCAGGCGCTCAGGAATGCGCTGCACGGAATCCGCCGCGAGCTTGGCACCGATGTGATCCGCTCCGTGGGTGACCAGCTGGTTGGTGTGGACCATGCGCGATTCGCCTGCGACGCACTCGCGCTCGAGACGGAGACGTTCGCGTCCGCTCCGGATGTGGGCGCTGATCACGCCAGCGAGCCATTTGCAGGTTTCCACGTCAGCCGGGCGGCGGCATTCGATGCATGGCTTGACTCAGAGCGCCAACACGTCAGAACGTTGCAGGCGCGACGCGCGCCGACGGGCCCGCGGGCGGATGCAACGGTCGCAGTGGCACCACCAGCGCCAACCCACGCGCGGTCCCCGCACGATCAGGATGCCTACGCCCTCTATGTGCGCGGGAACTACATGTTCCTCCAGGCGGGGCACAACGGCCGGATCGAGGACCTCGATCGCAGTCGTGAGTGCTTCGAGCGCGCCCTGGAGATCGATCCCCGGTACGCACTCGCGATCGCCGGCTTGTCGAACTACTTCGCCGTCGCCGCCGCGCGCGGCGTCATCACGCCGTTTCGTGACGCGTTCGGCCGTGCCATCGCGCTGAGCCATGAGGCACTGGCCATCGATGCCAGTCTCGCCGTTCCGCATGTGCACTTCGGCGTCAAGGCGCTCTATCTCGACGACGACCTGCAGGCTGCGGTACGCGAATTTGCGGCGGCAGCGACGCTCGATCCGAAGTACGCCGAGGGACACCGGTTCCTGGGCATCACGCTGGCTTTGGTCGGTCAGCGTGAGCGCGGGCTGGAAGCACTCGAAACGGCGGCACGGTTGGAACCTGATGTCCCGATGTTCAAGAGCTCACTGGCAGCGGCGTTGATGACAGGCGGCCAATTGGTGCGCGCTGAAGCCTTGCTGCGGGAGGCGCTGCAGAACGATCCGACCTTCGGTGCCGCGCGGGAACGCCTGCTCCGGCTGCTGGAGCGACAGGAGCGATTCGGGGATGCGGTGGCGGAGCGAGTGCGGGCGCCGACGCTGCCGGGCGCCGAACGATTCGCCCTTGCGTTGCGGGAGGACGCCGCCGCTGGATATCACCGCGAGCGGACGGTCGAGCTGCGACTGCTGGTGGCGTTGCTGGAGGCGAAGCTGATCGAAGGCGGCGTACCAACGGCGGGGGATCATTTCCATCCACCCGCGTTCCGCCTCGCCCTGGCTTATGCGGAGTTGGGCGACTGGAAGAAGGTGCGCTCATGGCGACTGCAGGCCTGTGCTGCGCGGCCAGGGCTGGCGGCGTGGTTTGCGGCTGAGCCGCAGCTCACGCTGTTGCAATCGGGCGCCGCTGCCGGCACCGCGCGGCTCTCTGACCTGTCGCCGCCCCCCGACTGACCGGACGCACGCCTTTGACTGCCGCGTGCGACCGCGGCAGCTTGCATGGCATGAATGACCTGACCCAGGGCTCGATCGCCCGCCATATCGTCCGCATGGCCGTACCGATGGCCTTCGGTATGCTCTTCCAGACGGCCTACCTGCTCATCGACCTGTATTTCGTTGCCGGTCTCGGTGATGCGGCCGTGGCTGGCGTGAGCTCGGCCGGCACGCTGCAGTACATCATCATGGCCGCAACACAGGTCCTTGGCGTGGGTACCGTCGCGCTGATCGCACAGGCCAGCGGTCGCCGCGACCGCGATGACGCGACGCTGGTGTTCAACCAGAGCCTCTTCCTCTCGCTCATCGGTTTCGTCGGCACACTCGTCATCGGGTTCGGCCTGATGGACCCGTACCTGCATGCCATGGCGGCTGACGAACCAACCTACGACGCGGGTCGCCGCTATCTGCTGGCGTTCGTCCCAGCACTTGCGATGCAATTCGCACTCATCACGCTTGGCTCGGCATTGCGCGGCACCGGCGTGGCAAAACCTGGCATGATGATTCAGATCGGAACAGTGCTGCTCAACGCCGCGCTGGCACCGGTGCTTATCGCCGGCTGGGGCACCGGCCGCCCACTCGGTACACTCGGTGCCGGCCTGGCTTCAGCCATCAGCATCGCAGCCGGTGTCGTCGCGGGCTGGATCTATTTCCTCAGTGGCGATCGCTACGCGCAGCTCGATCTGTCACTGATCGCACCACGTCGTGCGACGATCGCGCGGCTCTTCCGCATCGGGCTGCCAGCGGGCGCAGAGTTTCTGCTGCTCTTCGTTCTCACAGCGCTGATGTACTTCATGATCCGTCCCTTCGGTGCGGCGGCACAGGCCGGCTACGGCATCGGCACGCGCGTCATGCAGTCGATCTTTCTGCCAGCGATGGCGGTGGCATTCGCGGCATCGCCGGTGGCCGGACAGAATGTCGGCGCGGGCAACGGGGCGCGAGTGCGGGAGACATTTCGCATGGCAGCGCTGATCGGCAGTGGCGTGATGCTACTCGCCACGATCGTCGCGCAATGGCAGGCAGATCGTATGCTGGCACTGTTTACGAGCGAGCCGGCCGTGATTGGCGTCGGGACGACGTTCCTGCACGTGGTCTCATACAACTTCATTGCGCAGGGCTTGATCTTCACCTGCTCCGGGATGTTTCAGGCACTTGGCAACACGATTCCGTCGCTCGTCAGCGGCGTGGTGCGCCTCACCTGTTTCGCATTGCCGGCGCTCTGGCTGGCGCGCCAGCCCGGCTTCTCGTTGCAACAGGTCTGGTGGCTGGGTGTCAGCACGGTCGCAATGCAGATGGTGCTGAGCGTGGCGTTGCTCCGCCGCGAGATGGCACGACGAATCCCGGTCGGCGGAGATGCCACAGCGGCGATGGCGCTATCCTGACGCACGTCACGCCTCAGTCGAGCGTGAGCAGTTCAACGTGGGGAACCCCGTGCTCGATCGTCAGCCGAGCCACCGTCGGCCGCAGATCGAAACGCCGCGCACCAGCGGCACCGGGATTGATCACCAGACGGCCATCGGCGTGCGTGATCAACTGCTTGTGCGTGTGACCGTACACGAGAACTCGCTGTGGATACGCGGCCAGCAGCTTCGCTGGTGTCGGGCTGCCGAGCTCGTGGCCATGGCTCACGTGAATCGACACGCCACCGATCTCGATCACCAGCTCGGCTGAGAGGCGGGGATTCCCTGGGACATCGGTGTTGCCGAACACCGCGGAGACTGGCGCAATCGCCTCGAGCTCGATCAGGACGTCATCCGGACCCACGTCACCGGCGTGCAGAATCAGTTCGACGCCGGCGAGCGCGTCGAAGAGACTGGCGCGCACCATCCCGTGCGTGTCCGACACCAGTCCGATTACATGCCGGGTCGACATCACTCCGGCGCGTCGCCCCAGCGAGGCGCGATGGTGACGTCCACGCGCAGATGATCGAGGATCCGCTGCACCACGAAATCCACCAGCTGGTCGATGCGCTCCGGTCGGTGATAGAAGCCCGGTGCTGCCGGCAGCACCACCGCACCGGCGTCGGTGAGGCGCAGCATGTTCTCGAGATGGATGCGCGAGAACGGCGTTTCGCGCGGCACGACGATCAATGGGCGCCGCTCCTTGAGCGCCACGTCCGCGGCACGCTCGACGAGAGACCGGCTGGTGCCGGCGGCGATCGAGGCGATCGTGCCCATGCTGCACGGCACGATCACCATGCCCTTCACCTTCGCGGAGCCGCTCGCCGGTGTCGCTCCACGATCGTTGTCATCGAAGACCGTCACGCTGGCGTCCCATGCGTCATCACCCACATGCGCGCGCAGCGACTCCAGGTCGTGCACGCCCGACTCGGTCTGCAGCAGGCGCCAACCGTGCGACGACACGATCAACCAGACGGGCTGCGCCGCATTGGCCAGCGCGTGCAACAGGCGCACGGCGTACGGCGCGCCTGATGCGCCGGTGATCGCCATCACGATCGGCAGCGGAGTGCTCATGCCGTCCTCGCCAGCAGGGTCGCCAGTGACGGCAGCTGCAGGACACGCTCGAGCAGCACGCAGGTGAAGAACGAAATGCTGATCACGCCATTCATCGTGAAGAACGCCGCATCAAGTTTCGACAGGTCGTCGGCTTTCACCAGCGAGTGCTCGTAGGCGAGCAGGAGCGCGACCACCGCCACACCAAGTGCATAGAGCGGACCGCCCCCGGTGGCCCATCCAACGAGCGCCAGCAGCAGGACCGTACCCACGTGCAACACACGCGCAACACTCAGGGCGCGTGGCGCACCGAGCGCCGCAGGCAACGAGAAGAGTCCGTTGGCCCGATCGAAGGCGACGTCCTGCAGGGCATACAGCACATCGAAGCCGCCGGACCATGTCATCACCGCCGCGGCAAGCACCGGTAGCATCCACACGGGCTGACTCCACGCACCCGTCACGGCGAGAAACCCGCCGACAGGAGCAATGCCCAGCCCCAGGCCAAGCACCAGATGACTCCATCGCGTAAAGCGTTTGCAGTAGCTGTAGAAGAGCACCCACGCCAGCGCGACGGGTGAGAGCATGCCGCAGAGCGGATTCAGCATCAAGCTCGCCAGCAGGAACACGGCTCCCGCGAACACCACACTCGTTCTCGCCTGACCAAGACTGAGCGCGCCGCTCGGAATTTCACGCATCCGGGTGCGCGGATTCTTTGCATCGACATCGCGGTCGACGATCCGATTGAACGCCATCGCCGCAAATCGTGCCGCGGTGAATGCCAGCACGACCCAGCCGATCTGCCCCACCGTTGGCAGCACCGCACGACTGGCCAGCACCACACCGGTCAGCGCGAACGGCAGCGCGAAGACCGTATGCGGCAACTTCACGAAGCTCGCCCACCGCGCCATCGTCGATGGCCCGGCGAACGTCTGTCCCTCGCGCCCCGGCACCGTCATGATTTCCACGCCTCTTCGATGCCGAGCGAGGCATAGAAGGTGTCGACGTGCGTCCGCGTCGCGCCATTCATCTCGATCACGCGCGGCCACTGCCTCGTGAACCCTTCCTCCGGCAGCTTGCGCGTTGCATCGATGCCCATCTTGCTGCCGTAGCTGAACGCGCGACTCGAATGGTCCAGCACATCCACTGGCCCCATCGTGAAGCGGACGTCGCGTTCGGGATCGATGTTGTTGAGCACGGCCCACCAGGTCTCGGTGATGTTCTGCACATCGATCTCCTTGTCGACCACCACCAGCACTTTCGCCAGCGACATCAACCCGGCCCCCCAGAGTGCATTCATCACCTTGTAGGCATGACCGGGATACTTCTTGTCGATGCTCACGAACACCAGGTTGTGAAACCCACCCTCGGCCGGCATGTGGTAGTCGACGATTTCGGGCGTGGTGAGTTTGAGCAACGGCAGGAAGATGCGCTCGGTGGCGTGGCCGAGATAGTAGTCCTCCATCGGCGGTCGCCCGACGATCGTCGTGGCGTACACCATCTTCTTCCGCATCGTGACTGCGGTGACGTGCACCCGAGGATACAGATCCGCCTCGGAGTAGAACCCGGTGTGATCACCGAACGGCCCCTCCACGACCATCTCCTCCCGGGGATCGACATAGCCCTCGATCACCAGCTCCGCCGATGCCGGCACTTCGAGATCGCACGTCACCGCTTTCGTCAGGTGCACCGGATCACGCCGCAGAAAACCGGCGAAAATGAACTCGTCCACCGCCGGCGGCAGCGGCGCGCTGGCGCTGAAGACACTCGCCGGATCCGCCCCGACGACAATGCAGACCGGCATCGTCTCACCGCGCGCCGCCATTTCGCGAAAGTGTTCGGCGCCGGTCTTGTGCCGCTGCCAGTGCATCGCGACGGTGCGCTTGTCGAGCTTCTGTACCCGATACATCCCCACATTGCGGATACCGCGCACTGGATCCTTGCTCACCACCGCTGTCAGCGTGATGTAGGGTCCGCCGTCTTCGGGCCAGCAGGTGATCACCGGAATCCTGTCGAGATCAATTTCATCGCCGCGCCAGACCACTTCCTGACACATCGGCGAGCCGCCTTTGACCCGTGGCGGAAATTTCGTCAGCTCGAGCAGCCGCGGCAGCAGCCCGAGCTTGGCGATGAAGCCGTCGGGCACCTTCAGGTTCAGCAACTCGGTGATGCGCGCGCCGTGCTCGTCGAGACTCTTCACGCCGAGCGCCAGTGACATGCGCGCCATCGACCCGAACAGGTTGATGGCGACCGGAAACTCCGATCGCGCACCGGTGTCGAGAATCACGTGCTCGAACAGCAGCGCCGGACCACCGCCCGGCAGCTTGCTGCAGCGGTTGGCGATTTCACAGAGTTCGAGCTTCGCACGGACCGGATGCGTGATGCGCACCAGTTCGCCCATCGCATCGATGGCGGCGATGAAATCCTGCAATGAATCGAGAGACACGTCAGATCAGCGAGAGGGTCGGGCGCGCCGCAATTGCCGCGCGCGCGTGTGCATCATCCGGAGGCAGGTGCGGCGGCATCATGCCACGCCGACATGGATGGCCGCGATGCCGAACGACAGCGGGGTCCAGGTCACTTCGCGGAACCCCGCCGCCTTCATGCGCGTCGCAAGCTCTTCCTCGACCGGGAAGTGTGCCACGCTCCGCGGCAGGTAGGTGTACGCTGTCTTGTGCCCGCTGACCAGTCGTCCGATGGCGGGCAGGACCGAGTGAAAGTAGAACTGATAGCCGGCGCGGACGAGCCGATTACGCGGTGTCGAGAACTCGAGGATCACGAACCGCGCCCCTGGCCTGAGCGTGCGGCGCACCTCGCGCAGGCCGGCGTCGAGCGCCGCGACGTTCCGGATACCGAACGCCACGATCGCGCCATCGAAGACCCCGTCGCCCACCGGGAGCTGGAGCGCGTCAGCGGCCACCGGGCCAAGGCGTGACCGTGGCGCCTTCCCCTCGCCCATGCGCAACATCGGTTCGGCGAAGTCCGCGGCCATCACATACCCACCAAAGCCGGCCAGCCGCACCAGCTGGGCACCCACGTCCAGCGTGCCGGCGCACAGGTCCAGATACCGGCCCGTGGGCGCGGCGCGCCACGCCAGCGCCTCCAGGGCACGGCGGCGCCACGCCTTGTCGATGTTCATCGACAACACGTGGTTCAGGAGATCGTACCGCGGCGCGATCTCGGAGAAGATCTGCTGGACGTAGGCGCGCTTCTCCGCGCCGCCGGCGGCAGCCGCATCGGCGCGCCGGAGGTCGGTGTCGAGTGTGCTGGGCATCAGGTGACAAAGCTCGCGGACCGCCGGCCCGTGCCACAAGCGCATCCCGACGGAAACACTCAGGAAACCCCGGAGGACTCGTCACAGCGCCGGTTCCCGCCTAGCTTCGCCCATCGCACCACGGGCGCCGCACATCGGCCGCCGCCCGCGGGTGCCTCCCCGACGCATGCCCAGGCTTCTCGACGCGACCAACCTCCCCGATGCTGATCTGGTCGCCCTGGCTCAGGAGGGCCGCGACGAGGCGTATCGGGAGCTGATCCGTCGCTACGAGCGCCCGGTCTTCTCGCTGGTCTACCGCATGGTCCGCGACCGCGAGGCCGCTGAAGACCTCGCGCAAGAGACGTTCATCAAGGTGCTCAACAACATCGAGAAGTACTCGCCCGAGTTCAAATTCTCGAGTTGGCTCTTCAAGATCGCCAACAACCTCGCCATCGACTCACTCCGCCGGCGACGCCTGAACACCGTCAGCATCGACGGTGCGGCAGGCGCCGCCACGCAGGCCGAAATCGAGGCCACCAGCTTCGAGATTGGCGACCGGAGCGAAAACGCCCTCGACGAACTGGCCAACAAGGAACTGGGCGCGGCGATCGAAGTCGCGATCGCCAAGCTCCGACCGCTGTACCGCAGCTGTATCCTGCTGCGTCATGTGGATGGCCGGTCGTACGAGGAAATCGCGCAGCTCCTCGATCTTCCGCTCGGTACGGTCAAGACGTACATCCACCGGGCGCGGCACGAGCTGCGCGAGGCGCTGGAGGACACCAGATGAGACCCAGGCGCCCTCCGATCCTGGCTCCCAGGGTCGCATCCGAAACTGGTCTGAAACCATCCGCGCACCTCGCCCGTAGACGCTGCAGGGAATCCAAATGACACTCACACGCCACCTCCTGCCTGATGAACTCGACCTGCTCCTCGACGGGGAGACAGGGTTCGGAGTGCAGCAGCTCACCGCCCATCTGCGCGATTGCGCCGAGTGCCGCGATGAACTGGCTGCCCTTCGTGCGTTCGTCTTAGGACTCGAGACGCTCCCCGAGCTGGCCCCCAACCTCGGCTTCGCCGACCGGGTCATGCACGAGGTGCACGTCTTCGAGCCATGGCACGTGGCCATCCGGACCAGCGTCGCTGGCTGGATGCCGGAGAGTCCCGCGCTGCGCATCGCAGCCGGGGCCGCCGTCACCAGCGCCGCAACGCTGGTCACGGGTGCCGCGGTGTGGGGGTGGGCTCACCGGGACGCCACGGTGTTCGTCGGCGGCCTGGTGACTGAACGAGCCCGCGAGGGCCTGTTCGCGTCGCTGACGGCGACGGCCCAGACGCTGGTCGGCCCGCTCGGCTCAACTGTCGGGAGCGGCCTGCCGCTCCTCGCGGTGGCCGGTGCGACGCTGCTGACTGGCGCCGGTCTAGGATTCCTCGGGCTCCGCGCCGTTGCTGCGCGGGCCCGGCGTCATGAGGTGTAAGCCCATGCACCGCCTCATCATCCGCAGCCTGGCCTGCCTCGCTGGCGTGCTCGTCATTGCCGCTGGCCCGCTCAGCGCGCAGCCCAACGCAACGTCACCGACCACCGATTCCGCGTGCCCGTCGACGACGATTCCCGGTGTCTCGGCCGCGCAGAGCGAACTGGTGCTCCGAGCCAGCCGTGATCCGATCATCGGCTGCGCGGCCGTGACTGCAACGCACCGCGTGGGCGATCAGACCATCGCCGCCAACGACACCATTCGCGGCAACCTGGTGGTCGTCGACGGGACGCTGCGCGTTACCGGCACCATCATCGGCAGTGCGATCGCCATCAATGGCGCCATCGTCATCGACTCGTCCGGACATGTGACCGGCGACGTCGTCTCAGCCGAACATGGCGCCGCGATCGCACCCAGTGGGCGCGTTGATGGAGAGTTGCGAACCCTCGATGCGGTGCAGCCGCTGGTACGCCTCCCACAGGTTGCCGGTGTCACCAGTGTCCTGACGGGGCTCAAGCAGACCGCAGCATGGTTCGGCATCCTGATCCTGCTCGCGATCGGCGTGCTGACGAATGCGGGCGATGCCATGCAGCGTGTGAGCACTGCGCTGAACGCCGGCTTCGGACGCAACGTGGTGGTGGGTGTCCTTGCACAGGCTGCGCTGTTGCCGATTCTGGCGACGATCTGCCTCATGCTGACGCTGACGTTGATCGGCATTCTCCTCGTGCCGTTCGCCATTGTGGCCTACGTCATCGCAGTCCTCGGGCTCCTCGTGCTCGGTGGCCTGAGCGCCGCGCAGATGCTCGGCACGGGAATCGCGGCGCGGCGCCCGGGCACCACCGAACGCGGTGCGCGATTGCAGGCACTGGTGACCGGGATGGTGCTCATCTCGCTGCCCTGGCTGCTTGCAGCCTTTCTCGCATCGTCGCCGGTGGCAGCAGCGGCGGTTCGCACGCTCGCCATCGGCGTCACCTGGGTGGCCGTGACCGCTGGACTGGGCGCCGCACTTCGCACTCGCGGTGGCATGCGATCGCACGATGACCCGTGGGGCATTCGACGACCGGCACCGAGCGGCACCCCACTCGCGGTGGCAACACCAAAAGCCGAGTGGCTCACGCCAACGCCGATCACCGGTGTCGTGGCCGTGAAGCGACCCACCGCCACGACAGGTGGCACCCGATGAAGCTGCTCAGTGCATTCGTCGTCGCGGCACTGACCGCGCTGCCGGCCGCGGCGCAGCATGTACGAACGCTCGAATCAGCGCGCATGCTGAAGGATTCGACACCCGTGGCCGTGCGGCTGCTGCTCGGCACCGGCACGCTCAGTGTCGGTGCGTCAGATGCGCCGTATCTCTACCGAAGCATCGCACGGTTTGGGGATTCCTACTCCGCGCCGACGTCCATCTGGAACGCTGCACAACACACACTGACCCTCACATCAGGGCAACGCAGTGCCGGATCAGCATCAGCAGGCGACGATCCAGCGGATGACGAGAGTACGCAGGATTGGCGCGTGCAGCTGACCCGTCGTGCGCCGCTCGAGCTGTCGATCGACGCGACGGCCGCTGACGCCACGCTCGACCTCACCGGGCTGCCACTGCGACGCTTCGCGCTCAACACCGGTGCCGCCGCCGCGACCGTACGCTTTGACGCGCCGAACCCGGAATCGATGTCGGTGTTTGACGCCAATGTCGGTGCCGGCGGCCTGAAGCTGATCGGCCTCGGTAACGCTGGTGCGAGTGAAGCGCGGATTGCCGGTGATATCGGTGAGGTGGCACTGGACCTCGGCGGACGATGGGTGCGCGACATGCAGATCGTCGTGACGAGCGCGATCGGCGGTGTGCGGATCACGGCACCGCCGACGATCGGCATCGAGTTGCAGTCGACCGGGCTGCTGGGACGTGTCAGCGTGGATGGTGACATCAGCAAGGACGATGGCGTCTGGCGCAGCAGGAACTTCCGGGATGCCGCCGTGAAGGTGCGAATCGCGGTGAAGTCGATGTTCGGCAAGGTCGAGCTGACGCAGCGCTGACACGCAGGCGGCTGCACCGCAGGTCGGCTAGACCCGGGACCGCCGCCAGCCGCCTGACGCCCACAGCCCCATCATCGCCACCGCACGCGCAATGGCGGTCAGCGAGATCACCCACCAGATCCCCGTCGTACCCCAGTGCGACGCCGCCCAGACGGCCAGTGGGATGCGCGCCAAGGTGATGGCCGTCGACGTGATCATTGGCGGCAGCGTCCAGCCGGCACCACCAAGCGCGCCTTCGAGCACCGTTTCGCCGCTCACGAACAACTGCGCCAGCGCCGCAGTGCGCAGATACCGGGTGGCCTCGGCAATCACCGCACCGTCAGTCGAGAACAGTCCCGCCAGCGCGTCCGGAAACAACCAGAGTACCGCGCAGGCGACGAGCCCCGGGATGAAGGTCATCGAGAGCGTGAGCCATCCGGCGCGCGCCGCGCGATCGGGCTGACCGGCACCGAGGTTCTGCCCGACGATCGCGGCCGCAGCGGCACCGAACCCCACCCCGATCATGTACATCCAGCTTTCGATGCGATGGCCCAGTCCGAGGGCCGCCAGAGCCGGCGTGCCAAACTGCGTCGTGGTGCGCGTCATGACGACGTAGATGAGCGAAAAGACGACGCCAGTCGCCGCAGTCGGCAGGCCCACCCGTACAATCGTGCCGATACGTGACCAATCTATCGCACCGAAGACAACCAGCCGGCGCCGGCGCAGCATGAGGATGCCGACGACACAGAGCGAGCCACGCACACAGAGCGTCGCCAGAGCCGCACCCTGGATCCCGAGGGCGGGAAACGGGCCCCAGCCTGCGATCAACACCGGGTCGAGCAACGCCGCGATCACCGTGGCGCCCACCAGCATGATGAATGGCAGCCTGGTGTTCCCCGCCGCCCGGAAGGCGGCGTCCACGACGAAGTAGCCGAAGATCAGCGGCGACCCGGCCAGGTATGTGCCGAGGTATCGCATCCCGAGCGTCGTGACCTCGACCGGCGTCTCCATGAGCGCGAACAGCTGCGGCAGGAAGACGAGGCCGGCAATCGCCGTGAGTACTCCCAGCCCGAACGTGAACACCAGCGCATCGCCCACGGCCCGTGCCGCTTCATCATCGCGGCGCTCACCATGTCGGCGGGCGGCGACGGCCGTCAGTCCGACGCTGACCATTTCGGCCAGCGAGATGATCGACCAGATCCAGAAAATCGAGGTGCTGACGGCCGCCAGTCCCGCGCCGCCGACGAAGTGTCCAACCCATGCCGAATCGAGTGAGACGAAGGCCGTCAGCAGCAACGCGCTGGCCACCGCCGGCAGGCCGAGGCGCACGACAACCCGCGGCAGCGCGTCTTCGGCGAGGTTCATGTCCGCACCACCGACGCGGGGTCCTGCGATGGTCACA
>JANPFJ010000108.1:0-11568 GCA_031423355.1 Gemmatimonadaceae bacterium
AACAGGGCGCGGGCGAGCTTCGCGGAGCGGATCGCTCCGGCACTGCGCTAGTGGCCTGTCGACGGCGTTCGTGGTGCAGTCGCCTGCCGTTGCATCCCGCCTGACGGCGTTGGAAATCCTCGCAATACCTGCGGGTATTGCTCCGGTTTCCGCCTTGTCAGTCGGGCGCCCCGACAGGCTTGGTGCAGCCCCAACGCCGCCGACCGGCCACTAAAGCCTCGCGCTGGGCCGCCATCGGCGGCCCGCGAACCTCCGTTCGCCCCCGGAAGCCCGCCTTCCGGGGGCGAACGTGTTTCAGCGATTCCGCGCCCCCCTCTGGAACTGGAGGGGGATGCGTGGGTAAAGTCGTGACATATGGATTGTCATGCATTCAGAGAGTCGCACGGAGACTGGGTCGACGAGATGGTCGACCCGCGCGAGGGAGACCGGCTCGCCGGCCACGTTGCGGCATGCACCTCGTGCGCGAGGTTCGACACCCTCGCCAGACGCGCACTCCTCGTGGCGCGGAACGCCCCGCCCATCGAAGTCTCCGCCGATTTCTCGGCCCGGCTGGCAGCTCGGATCGCGGAAGAGCGCCGCCATCGCATCGCGGAGATCGCCCCGTCACACGCCGAACGTCGCGTGCTCTTCAGCGCTGGACGTGTACTCTGGGCACGTCGGGCCGCCGCCGTGGCTGCGGTGATCGGTGGATCGATGATCGTCCGCGGTGCGATGCTGCGCAGCGCCGCGACGACTGGCGTCGTGGCAGCCACCGACACCGGCTCGTTCATCTTCTCCGGAAGCATGTCCGCGATGCCGTCGCTCACGAGGTCCGGAATGTCCTCGGGTGAGATCGTCGTCATTCGCTCCATGCGACCGGTCGGCGGCGCACTGCTCCCGCTCTCGGACGACCCGCTGCTCGATGGGACGGCCCGGTCCGGTACCGGCGATGCCATGGCAACCTCGGTGGCAGCGACGGCACCACTCTGGCCAACGGCACAGATGGCGGCACATGCAGCAAACCGATTCGCTGCGATGGAATTCGGTGATGTGACGCCGGTGACCTTCATGCATACTGTGCGCTGACGCTCCCCGCGACAGCCTGACGGTCGGCCGCCCTTCACGGGCTATATTCGACCGCATGGCGTCGAAGGACATCACTCGGCAGTTCATCACCCAGATCAAGGATCGGGCTTTCGCACCGGCGTATCTCTTCTGGGGAGACGACGAGTGGCGGAAGGACGCGGCGCTGCGCGAGCTGCTGCGTGGCGCCGTAGACCCGGCGACGCGCGACTTCAATCTCGATCAGCTGCGCGGCCCTGATCTCGATGCCGATGGCGTCAGCACCGTACTCGGCATGCCGCCGATGATGGCGGAGCGGCGAGTGGTCGTGATCCGCGACGTCAGCGGAATGAAGAAGGGCGCCCGTGCGGCACTGGAGAAGTATCTCGCGAAACCATCGCCGGATGTGGTCCTCGCGCTGACCATGCCTGTCGGAGGAAAGCCGGAGACGGCGCTGCTCAATCGCTGCTTCAGCTTGCAGGTGAACGCGGTGAGCGGCGAGGAGCTGTCGAAGTGGATCGTGAAGCAGACGGCGGAGAAGTTCGGTGCGCAGATCACGCCGGATGCGGTGGCGCTGCTGCAAAGTGCCGTCGGTGACGATGCCGGGACCCTCATGATGGAGCTCGACAAGGCGGCCAGCTTCGTACTCGGCGGGACGATCGACCGGGCCGCGGTCGAAGCGGTGGTTGGTGTGCGCCACGGCGAGACATCCAGTGACCTGCTGGATGCCGTGGCCGGGCGCGATGTCACGCAGGCCGTGGCGCTGGTCGGTCCGGTGCTGTCGTTGCCGAAGACCACTGGAGTGGGGCTCGCGATGGCGCTCTCGACGCAGACCGCGGCACTCGGCTGGGGTGCGGCGCAGCGCGCCAAAGGTGTGCCACTCAATCGCCTCGCGAAGGAGTACTTCGATCTGCTGAAGCGCACCGGAGCATTTCCCGGCCGACCCTGGGGCGAGGCCACCGCGGCGTGGACGAAGTTCGTCCCCAAGTGGACCGTGGCCGAGGCCGAGTCGGGGCTGCGTGCCATTCTGCGCGCCGACGAACGGCTGAAGGACACCCGCGCCTCGAATGACGAACAGGTGCTGTCGTCGCTGGTGCTCGAACTCTGCACATCGTCTGAGCGCCGACGTGCATAAAGCGATCAGGTTGAGCATGTGCGCCGTGTTCGCGTCGTTGCCGCTGACCATGCTGCGAGCACAGAACGCTGACTCACTGACGACCGCGCGTGCCGAGGATGTCCTGATTCGTGTGCGACGCCTCACGGCCAACGACGTCGCAGCGGCGCGGGCACTGGTTGATTCGCTGGTCGTGACGTTGCCGGCTTCTGCGACGGTGATGCCCGAGGCCCTGTTCGCCAAAGCCTCGATTGCTGCGAGCGCGATCGAGGCAGAGCGCGATTACGGGCGGATCGTGAGGGAGTACAAGTTCTCCAGTCGAGTGCCTGACGCACTGATGCGCCTGGCCCTGCTGGAGAGTGCGCGGAACAACCGCGTGATGGCGCTGCGCCATCTGGATCAGCTGCTCCGTGATCACAGCGATGCACCGGTGCGGTCGCGCGCGAGTCTGCTCGCCGGGCGACTGCGTCTGGACGCGGGGGATCTTGCGCGTGCGTGTGAGCTGCTGGCGGCGGCGTACGCGTCGGCGGGGCTCACCGAACGTGACGTCAAGGAACAGGCGGTGTCGCTGGGTGAGAAGTGCCCCACACCCGTGGCGACGATGGCGCAACGAGAGCCGCCCCCACTGGGGATAGCGCGCGCGGCACGGGTGACGCCTGCACCTGTCGTTGCTGCGGCCACGGTACCGGCGACACGGCGGAATCGTCGCGACAGCACGGTGATGGTGAAGCCCGCGGTTCCGGTGGCGCGACGTGACAGCGCGTCAGCGCCGCAATCGGTTGCCCCGGTGATCCGGCGAGATACAGCGCCAGCGCCGGTTGCGCCGGTCGTCCGCCGCGATACGGCGCCGACGCCGAAGCCAGTTGTGCCGGCCGTTCGTCGCGACACAGCACCGACACCGAGGCCGGTTGCGCCGGCCGTTCGTCGCGATACGACGCCGACACCGAGGCCCGTTGCGCCGATCGTCCGCCGCGATACGGCGCCGACGCCGAAGCCAGTTGCGCCGGTCGTTCGTCGCGACACAGCACCGACACCGAAGCCAGTTCCATCGGCCGTTCGCGCCGATAGCGTAATTGCGCCTGCGACTGCCGGACGATTCGGCGTGCAGTTCGCCGCCTACAACGATCGACCGGGTGCGGAGCAGTTCGCCTCGGTGCTGCGTGGAAAAGGCATCACGGCGCGCGTGGAGGGGACGGTGGCGCCGTTCCGCGTGCGCGCAGGACGGTTTGCGACGCGCGCCGAGGCGGAAGCGTCGGCCGTGCTGTGGCGGCGTCCGGGGCAGCCAGCGATCGTCGTCGAACTCGGACCCAGGCCGTGAGTGGTGCGTCCACGCCGCTGATGGCGCAGTACCGGGACGTGAAGAGTCGCCATCAGGATGCGATTCTCCTGTTCCGGATGGGCGACTTCTACGAAATGTTCTACGAGGATGCGCAGGTGGGTGCGCGTGCGCTGGGGCTCACGCTCACGTCGCGCAACAACGGCGGCGCCAACGAAGTGCCGCTGGCCGGTGTGCCGGTGCGCGCGGCGGCGGAGTACGTGCGGCGTCTGGTGCAGCAGGGTTTTCGCGTCGCCATCTGCGAACAGGTGGAAGATCCCAAGCTGGCCAAGGGCATCGTCAAGCGCGAAGTGGTGGAGACGATCACACCGGGCGCGGTGTTCGCCGATGATCTGCTCGATGGCGCGCGCAACAACTTCCTCTGTGCCGTGATTCAGCTTGGCCACGAGCATGGCGTGGCAGCTATCGATCTGTCGACGGGGGAGTTCCGGCTTGCGGTGCGTACTGCCGCCGAGTTGCCGGCACTGCTGGGCCGGTTGTCGCCGCGCGAAATGGTGATAGCCGAGACCGATCCGCTGGCACCGCCGGATGGTGTGATGCTGACGCGTCGTGATGCCTGGACGTTTGACGCAGCGTGGGCCGTGGACGAGCTGACACGGCGTTTCGGCGTGCACTCACTGGAAGGGTTTGCGCTGGGTGCTTCGTCGACACCGGCGCTGGCCGCCGCCGGCGCACTGTTGCGCTACCTGCGCGAGTTGCAACCGGCCGGTGTGCCGCATCTGATGCGCCCGGTGATGGACGCGGCTGACGGCGTGATGCCGCTGGACGAGATGACGCGTCGCAATCTCGAGCTGGTGGAAAGCCTGCGTGGTGGCGGCACCGAAGGCACGGTGCTGGAAGTGCTGGATGCCACGCAGACCCCGATGGGTGCGCGCCTGCTGCGGCAATGGTTGCTGGCACCGCTGACTTCGCGGGCGGCGATCGAGGCTCGTCACGATGCGGTGAGCCTGTTCCTGGGGGATGGCGTGGGTCGTGCGACGCTGCGCGATGCGCTGGATGGTGTGCGCGATGTGGAGCGGCTGGCGGGGAAGGTGGCGGTGTCGCGCGCCACGCCGCGCGAAGTGCGCGCACTTGGCGATTCGTTGTGGCGGCTGCCGACGGTTCGCGCAGCGCTCGAGGGATTGCTGCGGGATGGGGTGCTGCCGGGTGCCGACGCCGGTCGCGTGACCGCGGTGCTCGATGGCTGGGATGACGCGGCGGATATCGCCTCGCGCATCCGTGCCGAACTGGTCGAACGACCGCCGCTGCAGATGGGCGAGGAGCCGACGATCGCGAGCGGCGTGGATCCGGAGCTGGACAGTCTGCGCGAGCTGCGCGACGGCGGGCGAGATGCCATCGCGTCGCTGCAAGCGGACGAACGTGCGCGCACCGGGATCTCGTCGCTCAAGGTCGGCTACAACCGGGTGTTCGGCTACTACATCGAGATCAGCAACGCCAACCGTCTGGCGGTGCCGGCGGACTATCAGCGCCGTCAGACGCTGACCGGCGGTGAGCGGTACATCACCCCGGCGCTCAAGGAGTTCGAGGAGCGGGTGCTGACCGCAGCCGATCGCATCGACACGCGCGAGCGCGAGCGATTCGAGGCGCTGCGCGCTGGTGTCGCGCTGGACGTCGAGCGGCTGCAGCGGATCGCGCGAAGGATCGCCGAACTGGATGTGCTGGCGGCGTTCGCCGATGTGGCGGCACGCGAAGGGTATGTGCGGCCGCAGATGACCGACGGGTTCGAGATGGTGGTGGATGGCGGCCGTCATCCGGTGGTGGAGCGGATGATGCCGCGCGACCAGTTCATTCCGAACGACGTCACGCTGACCGAAGACGCGCGCCTGATCGTGCTCACCGGGCCGAACATGGCCGGCAAGAGCACCACGTTGCGACAGATCGGATTGATCGCGCTGCTGGCGCAGGTAGGAAGCTTCGTGCCGGCGCGATCGGTGACGCAGGGCATCGTGGACCGGATCTTCACCCGGGTGGGGGCGAGCGACAATCTGGCGCGCGGGCAGTCGACGTTCATGGTGGAGATGAGCGAAACCAGCGCCATCCTGCACACCGCCACCGCCCGCAGCCTGGTGCTGCTGGACGAGATCGGCCGCGGCACCAGCACCTTCGACGGCGTGAGCATTGCGTGGAGCGTGACGGAGCATCTGCATGACCGCACCGGCTGCAAGGCAGTATTTGCGACTCACTATCACGAGCTGACGCAGCTGGCCGACTCGCTGCGCGCGGCACGGAATTGGACCGTCGATGTGCGCGAAGTCGGCGACGATGTGCTCTTCCTGCATCGCCTCAAGCCCGGCGGCGCGAGCCGGAGTTATGGCATCGAAGTGGGACGGCTTGCCGGCTTGCCGGCGTCGGTGCTGGCTCGTGCCAAGGAGGTGCTGGCGACGCTCGAGGCCGATCAACCGGCGCGCCGGAGCAGTCCCGGAAAGGCACGCGATTCCGAGCAGACGGAGCTCTTCCTTCCGGCGGTGGTCGAAGCGCACCCGCTGGTGGTTCAGCTGCGCGCCCTCGATGTGAACGCACTGACCCCGATCGAGGCGATTGCTCGGCTGGCCGACCTGGCGGAGCAGGCGCGACGAGGCTGATACGAGGCTCCCGGTGCGCACACTCGTGGCATGCTGGTAAGTTTGGGTTCGCGCCGCAGCCCGTATGCGCGCGGTCCACTCCCGCTTACCACGCCCGCCCATGCTGCAACGACCCACTCTCGAGACGCCAGCCATCGACCCGAACGTGACCACGGTCGAACTGTTGCGCGCCAAGGCCGATGGCCTGTTCCGCATCGCACAGGAATGCATTCGTCAGCAGGATCGCTGCGCACATCTGGGCGCGTTGAGCTGCAGTCAGACGGAAAAGCGCGTCTCGCAAAGCGCGGCGCGTCATTCGATTGAAGCACTGGCGACGATGCTCGAGAGTTACGAGAAGTCGTCCTCGACGCTGAAGGTGGATGCGGCGGAAGAAGCATGGTGGCGCAAGGCGAACGCCATCTGGATGGCGTCGCGTGAATTTGCACGGCGTCACAGCGGCACCGATGCCGCCTCGAAAAATCTCGAGGCACCGGATGCCGGTCGCTTTGGCGAACTGGCGGTGGACTTCGAACTCGAGGCGTCGGCGCTGCTGGCGCTGCGTCAGGCAGCCGATGCGTACCGTCAGGTGCGTCCAGAAGCGGTGTGACTGACGCCGTGAGTCACCGTGTGGCGGCAGCGTCTTCGGCGCTGCGCTCACTGGTGGCTGGTGTGGTCGACTACGCCGGTCTCTTTCCGCCGGCCTCGCTGGGCATGCGTGATGCGGTGGCGAACTACGCCGACTACCGCGCCAGCGACGACGCCTGGATGCTGGGGCGCTTCGTGGTGCCGGTCGCTCGGCTGGCCGAGTGGGAATCAGCGGTCGGCTCGTTGGCGTTGTCGCAGATCGCGGCCTGGCGCGGCGCGAGACTGAGCGCGTTGCTCTCGGGGGAATTCGGGAGCGAGGCCGACCAGATCAGCACCTTCAACGCAGCCGCGCCATTCGGGGTGCAGATCGATGTGGCCGAAGGCCGCACGTCGACGCCCGATACCGTGCTGGCGACTGCCGCGGCGATGCCAGACGACGTGCTGCTCTACTGCGAGCTGCCGCATCGCGACGATCCGGTCGAGCTGCTGCACGCGGTGCGCTCCGCAGGCGTTCGCGCCAAGATCCGGACGGGTGGGGTGACGCCGGATGCGTTTCCGACTTCGGCGGAGATCGTGCGATTCCTGCGTTGCTGTTCAGCGCTGGGCGTGACGGCGAAGGCGACGGCGGGCCTGCATCATCCGTTGCGTGGTGAGTACCGGCTGACGTACGCGGCTGACGCGGATCGCGGGATGATGTATGGCTACCTGAACGTCTTTCTGGCGGCAGCCGCGATTCGTGCGGGTGCGACGGATGTGTTTGCCGCTTCGGTGTTGGAGTGTACGGATCCGGCAGCGGTCGTGATCACGGATGGTGCGGTGACGGTGCTGGGGCTCGAGCTGTCTACGCGGCTACTGGCTGAGATGCGTGCTGATGGGGTGGTGGCGTTTGGGTCGTGTTCGTTTCGGGAGCCGGTGGAGGAGCTGGCGCTGATCGAGGGCGTGCGGCGGGGGAACTCCGTCCCCATGAGCGGGGGAACTCCGTCCCCATGAGCGGGGGACGCGGAGAGTGAGCGGAGGAACTCCGTCCCCATGAGCGGAGGAACTCCGTCCCCATGAGCGGAGGAACTCCGTCCCCATGAGCGGAGGAACTCCGTCCCCACGAGCGGAGGAACTCCGTCCCCACGAGCGGATGAACTCCGTCCCCATGAGCGGGGGAACTCCGTCCCCATGAGCGGAGGAACTCCGTCCCCATGAGCGGAGGAACTCCGTCCCCATGAGAGAAACTCCGTTCACGCGGAGCCCGCGGGGGACGCGGAGAGGACTTTGCAGTGTGGAACAGCAGACCCGATGTGCTGCAGGAGTGGTTGGTGCGAAAGGTCAGCATAGGTCATTCCGACGAGCGCCTGCGCAGTTGCTCGACTCGGCCGAAGCGCCAAGGGGCTGAGAGTTCGATATGGAAAACGCAGTTCATCAAGCAGTCGCCGTTGCCCTTCCCCGCGACCTCCGCGAGCCCCGCGTGAACAGAGTTGACGATGCCGCGAGCCCCGCGTGAACAGAGTTGACGATTCCGCGCACCTCGCCGACCGGCATGGGGCGCACCCAATGAAGATTCAAGGAAGACCTCGACGTGGACCACACGCACCATCCTGATCGCACCAGCTGGGTCGAAAGCGCCAACTCGCCCGAGACCGATTTCCCCGTTCAGAACCTTCCGTTCGGCGTCTTTCGGCGGCGCGGTACGACGGAGCGCGGCACGGTGGGTGTGGCGATCGGCGAGATGGTGCTCGACGCCTCGGCCGCGGCCGTGCTGTCGCCAGCCAGTTTCACCGGATGCGACGCGGCGGTCGCGGCGTGCGGCGAAGCGTCACTGAACACGCTGATGGCACTGGGCCGATCGCCGCTGCGAGCGCTGCGAGGCGCGATCAGTGCTGCGCT
Organism: Gemmatimonadaceae bacterium; assembly: GCA_031423355.1. Classification (GTDB taxonomy): domain Bacteria; phylum Gemmatimonadota; class Gemmatimonadetes; order Gemmatimonadales; family Gemmatimonadaceae; genus JACMLX01. The sequence goes on from JANPFJ010000108.1 coordinate 8,513, forward strand.
CGACGTCACCAATCGCCCCGCCGCTTCTGCCCTTGGCCCGGCGCTGGTTCCGATGGCGGATGTCGAGATGCTGCTGCCGGCGCAGATCGGCGACTACACGGACTTCTATGCGTCGGTGTACCACGCGACCAACGTGGGCAGCATGTTCCGGCCCGACAATGCGCTGCTGCCGAACTACAAGTACGTGCCCATCGGCTATCACGGTCGCGCCAGCTCGATGGTGCCGAGCGAGACGCCGGTGCAGCGTCCGGTCGGACAGCGGAAAGGCCCGAACGATGCCGAGCCGAGTGTGGGGCCGTCGCGGTCGCTGGATTATGAATGCGAGGTGGGGGTGTTCGTCGGTACCGGCAACCGCCTCGGCTCCACGATTCCTCTGACCGAGTCGGAGGAGCACATGTTCGGGCTCTGCCTGGTGAATGACTGGTCGGCGCGCGATGTGCAGAGCTGGGAGTACCAGCCGCTTGGGCCCTTCCTGGCCAAGAACTTCGCGACCACCCTCAGCCCCTGGGTGGTGACGATGGATGCGCTCGAGCCATTCCGGGCGCCGGCGTTCGCGCGGCCGGCTGGTGATCCGGCTCCGCTGCCGTACCTCAGCACACCGGAGAACGAGGCGCGGGGTGGCGTGTCGATCACGCTGGAAGTGCGTCTTCAGACGTCGTCGATGCGGGCGAGGGGTGAGGCGCCGGTGTCGGTTAGTCGGACCAGCTTTACGCACATGTACTGGACGCTGGCGCAGCTGCTGACCCATCATGCGATGGGCGGCTGCAACATGAGGCCGGGCGACTTGCTGGCGAGCGGTACGGTGAGTGGCCCGACAAAGGGGGAACGGGGCTGTTTGCTGGAGCTGACGTGGCGAGGGGCCGAGCCGCTGACGTTGCCGAGCGGCGAGACGCGGGCGTTTCTGGAGGATGGCGATCTGGTGGAGCTGGCGGGCTGGTGTGAAGCGCCCGGTCAGCGGCGGATCGGGTTTGGTACCGCTCGTGGTGTCGTGGCTCCATCCGCGTGAATGAAACTGCAACAACCTGAGGTTTCTGTTGTGCCAGTAACCCCGACGGGCTCGAGGACGGGGTCCGCAACGACGTACCATATTTGTGGTTCACTGATGTGTACTCCTGACTGCGACACGGGCTGCCGAGATGCAGCCGTGGCGCGAGGCTGACATGACTGCTCCGGTTGCAACGCCCGCTGGCACCCACGTCGAACGGCATCGTCGTCCGTATGGGTCCGTGCTCGAGACCATCGGCTGGACGCCGCTGATCCGGCTCTCGCGCGTGGGGCGCGGCGTGCGAACGCCGCTCTACGGCAAGGCCGACTATTTCAATCCGGGCGGCAGCGTCAAGGATCGCATCGGCCTGCCGATCATCGAGGCGGCGGAGGCGAGCGGGCAGCTGAAGCCGGGTGGTGTGATCGTCGAAGGAACCAGCGGCAACACCGGCATCGGACTCGCGATCGCGGCAGCGCACAAAGGGTATCGCTGCATCTTCACCATGCCTGACAAGATGAGTCAGGAGAAGGTACGCCTGCTCAAGGCCTTCGGTGCGGAAGTGATCATCACGCCCACTGCCGTGGCGTACGATCATCCCGACAACTACGTGATGATGGCCAAGCGCATCGCGCAGGAAACGCCGAATGCGGTGCTGGCCAATCAGTTCTACAATCAGGCCAATCCCGGTGCGCACTATCGCACCACGGGCCCCGAGTTGTGGGAGCAGACGGAAGGTCGCATCACCCATTTCGTTGCAGCGGCCGGCACCGGCGGCACGATCAGTGGTGTGGGTCGTTTCCTGAAGGAGAAGAATCCGAACATCAAGATCATCGGCGCCGATCCGAATGGTTCGATCCTCGCGGAGCACTGGCGCAGCACTGGCCAGAGCGAAGCGCACGGTGCGCCGTACAAGGTGGAAGGGATCGGGCAGGACAAGGTGCCCGGCACGCTCGACATGAGTGTCATTGATGACTACGTGACGGTGGGTGATCGCGAAGCCTTCGCCATGTCACGCCGATTGACGCGTGAAGAGGGCATCTTCGTCGGTGGTTCGGCTGGACTGATCGCACACGCGGCGCTGAATCTGGCGCGTCGTCTGGATGATCCGGAGGCGCTGGTCGTCACCTTCCTGTGTGACACCGGCGAGCGCTACCTGTCGAAACAGTTCAACGACGAATGGATGCGCGAGAACCAGATGCTCGAGAGTGATCGTGCCACACTTGGCGCGCTGATCTCACACAAGGACGTTGGTGCGCCGACGCTGATCAGTGCGGCGCCAGGTCAGAGTGTGCGGCAGGCGTTGCGGCTGATGACGATGCACGACATCTCGCAGCTACCGGTGATGGATGGGCAGAACTGCGTCGGCAGCATCAGTGAATGGTCGCTGACGGGTCGCAGCCTGGAGAACCCGAAGATGCTTGACGCAACGGTGAGTGAAGTGATGGATTCGCCGTATCCGATCGTCGATGGCACGCAGGTTGTGGACGCGGTGGTGACCCTGCTGTCGAAGACGAATCCGGCGGTGCTGGTGCGCGAACATGGCAACATCGCTGGCATCGTGACGCGCTCCGATGTGCTGGCCTACCTCATGGCCCGCTGAACGATGCGATTGACCGTGTTGCTGGGCGGAACGTCGAGTGAACGGAACGTGTCACTGGCGAGTGGATTGCGAATGGCGGCGGCGCTGCGCGAGGCGGGCCATGAGGTGCGCCTGCTCGATCCGGCGACGGGCCCGATTTCGGCTGATGTCGAAGCGTTGCTGCGCGAGCGATCGGTTGGTACCGCGCCGCCGTCCGTTGGTGAACTGGCCGCACTCAAGCTGAATGATCAGACGCCCACGTTGCCCACGCATCCGCTGGTGAGGGATGCCGAGTGCGTCGTGCTGGCGCTGCATGGCGGTCAGGGGGAGGACGGCACGGTACAGGCGCTGCTCGATGTGGCCGGCGTGCGTTACACCGGCAGCGGGGCGATGGCGACCGCGATCGCGATGGACAAGGACATGACGAAGCGGATCCTGGTGCACGCCGGCGTGCCGACGGCGCACTGGCGGATGACCCCGGTGGATGTCGAC
>JANPFJ010000109.1:0-2310 GCA_031423355.1 Gemmatimonadaceae bacterium
CGTGGCGTGATGCCGCCATGAACGCCGAGTCGGTGTTTGCGCGGTTGCGTGCCGCGTTGGACCCCGATCATGCGGGCGATGTGATTGTGCGTGCGGTGGCCGGTGATGCGCACAAGCCTGAGGCCACCGGTCAGTGGGCGAGTGCCGATGCGATGGCGCAAGCCGCCGCGCCCGTGCCTGCGGCGCGTGTTGATGCTCACACCGACGTGGACACGATGCCTGCCGTGTTGCGATTGCTCGACGCACCAGAACATGCCGACGTCGAAACGCCACACGGCGTGCCCGAAGCCGTGTGGTGGCGTGGACGTCGACTCACGATGGTGCATGCCGACGGTCCCGAGCGACTGACTGGCGATTGGTGGCGCGCCGATGCGTTTGCGCGCGATTACTGGCGATGCCTGTCGCGCGAGGATGGTGAACTGTTGGTGTACAGCGAGGCGGGGGCGTGGTGGGTGCAGGGGTGGTATGACTGACCGGGCTCCATACGCACGCGCAGCTCGACAGCGTTCGGACCTCTCTGCGGCGACGTGCCGTCAGCGGAGTAGGCGCTGCGCGTGGTGGCGACACGCGCGTCCCGCTGTGCTGCTGTTTGCCGACCGGCGCTGTTCAGTAGCGCCACGTGTCGATAGCCTGCGCGTCGTCCACATACCCCGAGGTGATGAACGTTCTTCCACGCGCATCCTCAACGACGACATCCAGTGGAAGCTGCACCGCGCGCGGAGTTGCGCAGCCCGTGGGCGCTAACACCAAGTACTCCTCGTACTTGGCAACGAAGCCAGCTGCGCTGCGAATCCACACGGTGCCGTCGCTGGAAAGCCGCACACTCCGAAACGGAGGCAACCAATTCGGTCGCGCGACCAGTCGACGCACTGTCGACATATCCACCTTAACGATGTCGCGAGCGCCGGGCGGCGGCCCCAAGCTCTGGACTCCCGCTTCGAAGGCCGCATTCGAGAGAGGCTGCAGCGCTTGTGGCACTATGCAGGTACGCAATAGTTTGCCCTCGTTGCTCCACTGCCGGAGTCGTAGGTTGATCGTGGTTCCGGCGTGCCCCACCGTATCAAGCACCACAACCCCACCGCCCTCGCGCGCGTAGTCCCACATCGGAGTGGTCACAAACGGCTGTTCGCGTTGCATGTTTGTCGACTGACCGCGCAGGAGCGCAGGGATGTCCATGCGCAGCCGTCCTCGACGTAAGCGAGCGACGGTATCCAGCCTGCTCGCACCATGTCGACGCATCAAGAGCACTACGTCATCACCGCCCTCCGCCCCGTTCATGCTTCCCGGCACATTCCACGCCTCCAGTACCAATGCCGACGCGCCGAATGCGACCGGGTCAACGCCATAAAAACCCGCGACACGAGCGAGCGCGAGATCTGCTGTCCGGAATGTTCTTCCCTTGAGCGCAAAGACAGTCACTCGCGCGAGCGACGCGTCAGGAACAACGATGGAATCTCCAAGAAAGGACATGCGATTTGGCCGCTGCATCTCTCCAGGCCCGCGCCCCCCTCTCGACAAAAGCCGCAACTGAGCGGAGCCTTTCGCGACATGGATGACGTTGTTCTGTTGATCGAGCACATAGACGAGCTCATCACGACCCAAGAGCGCCGTCGTGAGAAATCCGATTGGCGTCTTGGATTCGTTGCCGGTATACCGTTGCCCAGCGAGCGTGCGCGGCGCGTCAGCACTTTGTCCCCAATCTGATATGCCGCTTCGCAGATCGGAGAACCCTCGCGACGGCGATATGCTCACCGCAGTACTGACACTCGCGATCAGCCAGATGCGTTTCCGCGTCACGTTCCACCTCATGCAGAGACCTAGTTTCGAGTGTGTTGGACTTGCCCGGCAAAAGTGGACGCGTCAGTAAAGGAAACTACGCGGCCATCGGTAACTGCGCTTCGTGCTCCACCGGACTCACGTACCCGACGGCGGAGTGCCGCCCTTTCCGGTTGTACCACGTTTCAATGTACCGAAAAATGGCGCGGCGCGCCTCGTCGCGGGTATGCCAGTCGCTCGTTATCACCAGCTCGAACTCTAGCGTCGAGAAGAAACTCTCGGCGCGTCCGGATGTCCACACAGACGGGTATGCGATGCCCGCCATGTTGCGATTGCTCGACGCACAAGAACATGCCGACGTCGAAACGCCGTACGGCGTGCCCGAAGCCGTGTGGTGGCGTGGACGTCGACTCACGATGGTGCACGCCGATGGCCCCGAGCGGCTGACTGGCGATTGGTGGCGTGCCGATGCGTTTGCGCGGGATTATGGCGATGCCTATCGCGCAAGGACGGCGAGCTGTTGGTGTACAGCGA
>JANPFJ010000110.1:0-22259 GCA_031423355.1 Gemmatimonadaceae bacterium
TATCTGCCCACCGACCACGCGAAGATCGGCACCACGTTTCAGGTGGAAGTGCGCGGCACACCCGTCATCGCCACCGTCGCCTCGCTCCCGTTCTGGCCCAACGGCTCGGCGAAGAAGTAGCGCACCGTGAAGGTTCTCATCACGCTCACGGACGTCGAGCCCGCGGTGCGGCTCAACGCGTTGCTCGAACAGGCCGGCACGAAGACGGAACTGGTGTCGCCGCTGGATGACGTACGGGGAACACTCGAGCGATTCGAGCCGGATGTGGTCGTGATCACCGGCGCGCTGTTCGACACGGGCAATGTGCAGGTCGTACGCGAGGAACTTTGGTCGGGCGTGCCGGTGGTCGGCCTCGCCGATGTCGATGAACCGGGGATTCGCGATCGGCTGCGGACCATCGGGTACGCCGACGTGCTGATGAAGCCCGTCGCACCTGAGGATGTGGCGCCGGTGGTGCGACGGCTGCTCGAGCGGCGTCGTCTCAGTCAGGAAACGGGGCTGAGCGGCGACACCGAAGGCCTCCGCGAAGTGCTGGTAAAGATCGCACAGATCGCGCCCGTCAGCAGCACCGTGCTGATCGAAGGCGAGAGCGGCACCGGCAAGGAATTGGTCGCGCGCGGCATCCATCGACTTGGGCCTCGCAAGAACAAGCCATTCATTGGCGTGAACGTCGGCGCGCTGGCGGAGACGTTGCTCGAGAGTGAACTGTTCGGTCACGAGAAGGGCGCGTTCACCGGTGCGGCAGAACGGCGGCTGGGTCGGTTCGAACTGGCGGATGGCGGCACCTTGTTTCTCGATGAGATCGGGGACATTCCGCCATCGACGCAGGTGAAGCTGCTGCGCGTGCTCGAGGAGCGCGAGGTGACGCGGGTGGGTGGTGTGCAAAGCATCCCCGTGAATGTTCGCGTGATCGCGGCCACCAACCGCCCGTTGCGTGAGCTGGTGGAGGAGGGATCGTTCCGCTCGGACCTCTACTATCGGCTGAACGTGTTGAGCATGTACCTGCCGCCGTTACGCGAGCGGCAGGCCGACATTCCGGTGCTGGTGCGGCGCTTCATCGCCGAGTTTTCGCGGCGGCACGACAAGGTGTTCCACGGTATCTCGGCTGAAGCGATGGAGATGCTGGCGCGGTATTCGTGGCCTGGGAACGTGCGCGAACTGCGGAATCTGGTCGAGAGCATGGTGGTGCTCTCTCCCGGTCATGAGATTGGCGTCGCGGACATTCCGCCGCAGATCCGGGATGGGCTGACTCGGCTGCTGCCGGTGCGTTTGCCGGCGGTGTCAGGCGCGCGGAGCGCGGGCGACCCGAACCAGGTGCTGGGCGCCGCTGAACTCGAGTTCATTTTGCGCAATCTGGTGGAGCTCAAGGTGCAGGTCGAGGAATTGCGGCGTCGGCTTGATCAGGCGCCGGCGCCCGCGTCGTCGGAGGCCCTCGTGGCGGGCGGGGCTGTGGAGCCACAGAGTGCCCGATTGCCGAACTCAGTGGAAGTCGTGCCCGGGATGACGATGGCGCAGATCGAGCGGGCGGTGATCGAGGCGACGTTGCGGGAGACTCGCGGTAATCGTCGGCGAGCGGCCGAGCTGCTTGGAATCGGGGAGCGTACCTTGTATCGGAAGATCCGCGAGATCGAGGGTGGCGACATCATCCCGGAGACCGTCTCTTGATTTATTCCAACCTGCGGTCCAGCTTGCACCGCTAATAACGGCCGGGCCTGATTCGCAGCGTCTGCCGGAGCTTGTGTTCGCTCTTTTGCACTTCCACCCGCGAAAGAACGTGACCGTGTCAGTCTTTCAAACTGCATCTGGTGGCGGCCCAACGCGGCCGTCGGCGATCCACATTGCGCGTGCCGAGGAGTTGCTCGGGACGTTGCCTGGTGTTGTGAGTGTGCGGATCGAGGCCTCACCGAGCGGTGATGTCGATGCGATCCATGTCCTCACGTCAGTGGAAATCGGTCCCAAGCAGACCGTGCGCAATATCGAGAGTGCGCTACTGGCGCATCTTGGGATGCGCGTCGATCACCGGAAGATCAGCGTCGCGACGACGGTGGATGCGCCGCGGATCCGTCTGACGCCGTCGTTGGTCGATGCGATTGCCGGCCCGCCGCCTTCGATGACGGCGGCCCCTGCGGCCCGTGTGGCAGCGTCACCCGCGGTCGATTCTGAGAGCGCGGGCACGCGGCGGTACGTGTTCGACGACGTGGAGGTGAAGCGGAGTCGCAGCGGACTTGGGTGTCGCGTGACGTTGCGGCGGGGTGACGAGTCCTTCGAGGGCGAGGCAGAGGGGCTGGAGACGGAGGCTGCGCGGCTTGAACTGGCTGCGCGCGCCACGGTGCTGGCGATTGCATTTGCGGAAGGGAAGGCGGGGAGCCTGGCGCTGGCGGGTGCGCAGCGGGTGGACGCTTTCGGGACGGAGTTTGTGTTTGTTGGCGTGACGGCGCGCCAGGGCCGGGATTCGGTGTTGTTGAGCGGGAGCTGTGCGATCCGCGACAGTGCCGAGGTGGCTGGGGCGTTAGCGGTGCTGGATGCGACGAATCGGTGGTTGGAGGCAGCCCGTCAGGGTTAGTGGCGGCCTCAGCAGGTGACCGGCGGCGTTGCGTGTAGTGGTGACGAAGTCACTGCGGGCGGCGGGAGAGGGAACTGTCGGTCACTGGCACGAAAGACGCATGTGCAAGTGGAAAGCAGAATGAGTTATCCCCCCGTCCTCGGCAGAGCGGAGTTGAGCGGGTACGGCCAGTAGTACGAGCGGAGCCCACCGACACAAGCAGTCCGACGCGAGAGCGAAGGGCTGACGACGGAAGGGAGGTGACGCAAGATGGGTTTCTGGGCCGCATTCGCAGGGTTGATTGCCGCAGCTTTTACCGGTGGTCAGACGTGGCAGTGAAGTACTAGCGAGACGACCGAGGCGGGGGGATCTGCTTGAGAAAGGCCACAACTACTGTCGTCACCATTACGTCCATCGTCGGGGCAGCGAGTTTCGCGACTCTGTATGCAATCGACCCAAGCGTAGATGGTAAGGAGCTAAACGCCGCGATTGCTTTTGCGGTGTTTTCTGTCTTCGGTGCATTGATGCCCTACTCGCTCTCTGAGCGAGTCGCCGCGTCTGCCACGTTCGTGACATTTCTCGCGAGCGTTGTTTTAGTTCCGTCGTGGCTGTCTGTGCTGTCGGCAGCAGGCGTCATCTTTCTCGCGCAGACTGTCCAGCGAACGGGAAAGGCCAAGACGATTTTTAACGTCGCGCAGCACGCAGTGGCGCTCTCCTGCAGCGTACTAGTCTACAAAGCCACTAGCGGTCGTGGCGCTGTGTATGGAGGAGAGATTTCTCCATTCTCCCTCATCGCGGTGTTCATGGCATTTTTCCTCGCCAACTCCGCTGCGGTAGCCGCAGTCGTAAGCGCGGAGACCAGGGTTCCATTCCTAGGCTTGTGGAAGGAGAATACACTCCGAGGGTTTGGCTTGGATGTGGTTGCGATTCCATTCGTGTACGTGTTCGTCAAGGTCTATGTAGAGTTCGGTGTACTCGCCACGTCTGCCGCCGCGGCGTTGATCCTCGTTGTCCGTCAACTGAACAGCACGAACGAAGAGCTACATAGGTCTAACAAGGAGTTGCTTGAACTGACAGTCACAACTCTCGAGGCACGTGATCCCTACACCTCGGGTCACTCGCGAAGGGTCTCGCAGTACTCGCGCATGATGGGTCAAGCACTTTCGCTTTCTGCGAAGCAGATTGAGCGACTGACGGTCGCCGGCTTGCTCCACGACGTTGGTAAGATTCACGAAGTCTTCGCTCCAATTCTCGCGAAGCCAGGAAAGCTGACCGCCGAAGAGCGCGCGATTATGGAGTCGCATCCAATTAAGGGTGCTGAGCTCGTGCGAATTTCTTCACACCTGCGAGATACGGTTGAGCCGATTCGCCATCACCACGAAGCTTGGGATGGATCTGGCTATCCGGACGCGCTAGCGGGTGAGGCGATACCGATTTTCGCGCGTGTCATTGCGATAGCCGACACTATCGACGCGATGGCGAGCGATCGGCCATATCGGCGGGGACTGTCCGCCGACAAGATTCGGTCTGAGGTTGTTCGAATGAGCGGAATCCAGTTCGACCCAAAGATGTTGGAGACTCTGCTCGCGGCCGGAACCATAGATACGGTACTGCGTTTAGCTTGCGCATCGCACGAGGACGATTTTGCTGCAGAACCGACCCTATCGCTCATCGCTAGCGGATAGCGATTGATGCGGGTTGTTGGTCTCGTCGAGCGAACTTGATCGTACTTGGCCGATGTGACCCACTGGGTAGTCAAAGTAGCGATGTGAGGAATGGCCAGACTTCACGGCCGGATGTCTTAATTCTATCGATTTGCGCTGTCGCAAAATCGGTAGCTTCCTTCTCGTCACTCATTGTTCGAGAAAACAAGACGATTGCTGCGAGGTAGTGCTGCTCGGCGGTCGCATGCGCCTTCGTCCCAATTATCGCCTTCAACTCGTAAAACTCTTTCACGACTTCATTCGTGATGCGGCCACTATAGGTTGCCAAGTTGGTGCTTACGACCGCGTGATGTGCCGTTCCGGTTTTGAAGTCACGAAGAATTCGGCGCAGCTCGCGTGCTGCTCTCGTGGCGCGCTTGATGTCATCTGAAATTAGCGCCTCCCAGCAGCTGAAGTAATGGAGATCGGCCCGCGCAGTTCTCGCGGTGAGCTCTTCACGGATGATTAAGTCAGCTGCGCTTCTCAGATATGCTCGTGCGCCATCTGCGTCCATGTCGAGAATTGAACGGTCTGCGAGACGCAGATCAGCCGCAACCGTTTGCGCAGGATAGTGAAGCTGAGTAGCAAGAGCCCGCGATTCGTGCAGAAGCGCGCACGCGTCGCCAGAGAGACCGAATGACGCCAAGGCTTCTGCAGCGTTTCTGAGTCCTTTGCAAGATTGCTCGATATCGTAGACTTTGCGCGACTCAATCGCGAGCTGCCGCGAGCACTCGATCGCCTTTGTGCGTTCAAGAATCGACGAGTAGTAGATGACGTCTGCCCGACACAAATCAAATATGCTGACCTCTGCTGAAAATCTCACGGAATTGACTGCAGCGAAGGCAGAGTCAAGTGCCTGTCGATCATCAAGATTCGACGCTGTTGCTAGTGCGAGCGTTGCTTGTGTCAAACGCTCTGCCGCACTTCGCGCCGGATTTCTCGCGGCGGCCTTCGCTCGTTCCAACAGTCTTCTCGATGCGTACGAGTGCTGAAATTCGATGGCGCCTTCGATCATAGGTGGAAGGCTGGAAGGCGCGGCTAGGAGTACGTTTGTGCCGGTGGGACTAACCTTGTACCGCGTTCCGCCGAGTACCTGAACGACAACAGCATCGATCATCTCCCGCAGGCGCTGGGACTGAGCTTCGACGCGAATGCGTGAAAGCTCATGAACAAGTTCCGTTGCTGTTTCGCTCCGAATGAGCATGCCTGCGCCAAGGTCTAGCGCTTCCACGCCGCGCTGCTCATGCTGGGCTCGGATGTATAGAGCGATACAAGTATACAGGTCACGCGCCCGTCGACTGGTCGTCCACTCAGCATGAATTGTCTGCGCAGCTGCCAACGCATCCATTCTCACGAGGCCAGCAGGGAGCAGAGCGCCAGCCTTCTGTGCAAGAAGACTGTGTGCACGGAGGATGCCGCCCACGCACACTACAACTCCCGATGATTCGAGCGCGTGTAGTGAGTCGAGTAGGAAGGCCTCGCCAATTCCCAAAGACGTCGCAATGAGATCTTGTCGCGCCGCCGAATCAAGAATCGCAGACAGGCTAACAACCCGCCGCTCCAACTCACTCATCTCCCCCACCACCTTCTCCACCGCCACCTGCACCCGCCACGGAATCACATCCGGCGACCCAGGATCCAGGATCAACCCCAGCATCTCGATCCCGTACATCGGATTCCCTTCCGCAAACACTGCCGCACACGCGATCTGATCCTCGGTCGCACGCGGCAGTTCAGCCGCCGCGTACGCCGACACGATCGATCGCACCTCCGCCAGACTCATCGGCCGCAGTGCCATTCGTTCGATCCCCGACAGCGGCACCGGTGACGCTGTCGGCGGATGCAACGTCGACGACGTCAGAACCATCAGATGATGCCGCAACACCCCGCGGCGATACACCCGGTCCAGTCGCCCCAGCGATTCCGCATCCATCCGTTCGGCGTGCTCGACAAGCACCAGCATCGGCGTCTCCTCCGAGACCGACGCCAGCAAGTCCTCGATCTCCGTCAGGGGGCAATCGTCCGGTGCGGCCTCGCCACTGGTCAGCCAGGCCTGAATCACGCCCAGAGCCTCGGGCGAGATGCCGAGTGCGCCCGGCTGCGCGAGCAACCGCCGGGCCAGCAGGCGCAAGGAAGCAAAAGGCGCCGAACTTGGTGTGCTTTCACAGGTCAGTTCCACGATCAGCATCCCCTGCAAGAGCGCCGACTTCTTCACCTCATGCAGGAGACGGCTCTTGCCCGCGCCGTCGCCGCCATGCACGAGGATTGCTGCACCGCGCCCTGCACGCGCGTCGAACAGGCCGGCGATCAGGCGTTTCACTTCCGCGCCGCGCCCAACCAGGGCCCCGTGATGCCGTGATCCATTGTTGTACGACACCGCCGGCAACTTCTCCGCGATCCGACGGCGCAACAGCAGTGAGGGCAGAGCGGCATCTTTGCCCGAGCCCAGCCGACCAATCTCTTCCAGATACGCGTCCAGCAACTTGAGCGCATCCACCTTCGATCCCTGCATCGCCAGCAACTCGGCGCGCGTCAGCGTCGCCTCTTCGTTCAACTCGTCGATCTCCAGCAACTGCATGGCGTGCCTGTTGGCGAGCGCGAGCTCACCCGCGGACCGTGCAGTCTGCAGCGACCGGATGAGGCGCGGACGAATCATCGCATGCACGCCGATGCGTTGCGACCCGATCCAGGAGCGCAGATCCTCGGAGAACTCCGGGTCATAGTCCGGCAGCCACTCACCCGGCACATCGCCCACCGGGTCATCCCAGTCGCACGACCAGTGACGCGGATCGAGGCGCAACCCGTCTTCCCCTGATTCGATTGCCAGCCCGAGCTCGCGCGCCTTGTAGACCGTCTGCCGGAGATTGTGCCGCGCGTTGGCATCATCGGCGCCGGGCCACAACGTGTCCATCATCGTCTGTCGCGACGTCATCCGGCCCAACGGCACACTCAGCCGGACGATCATGGCGAAGAGGCGCTCCGATTCGGGCGTCACGTACACGCCACCGATCTCGATGCGCTGCGCTCCAAGGAACCGCACCCGCGCGATGTTCTTCGACCGATCGTTCATTGACCCGTCCGGAATGGTGCCGCTGGTTGCCACAGCTCCGAAACCATCGGTATGGTCTGGCCGCGCCGCCAGACTCCACCAACAATCTGCACCCTCGGGTCACGCCGGCGTCATCCTTTGCGCGCAGCATAGGCATCCCCGTGCGCACAGACGGCATGCGCGATCGCGAGTGACACCCGCGAACGGCTGCTGCAGGCCGTAACTGACTTTCCTTGAATGACTTACGTGAACCGCTCAGGCGGCGGCCCGCGGGGCACTTCGCGCGCATGCCGCGGTTCGGCGCTCGTCAGGTGTGCTCTGCCAGCGGCACCGATCAACGGTGGGACCGTTGTCGATGACGGCCAGCACTTCCCCGGAGGCTCCGCGGCACGAATCGCGCTCAACGGCGAAGTCCCGCAATAGCCGCAGCATGGAGGCGGAAGGCCCCCCGGAGCTGCGCGTCCGGGCATACCTTTGCCTCATGGTCTCTCTCCTCGACATCATCGGCCCGATCATGGTCGGGCCCTCGTCCAGCCACACCGCCGGCGCCTGCCGGTTGGGCCTCCTGGCCCGCGGCCTGGTCGGCGGCACGCCCCAGACCGCCCGCATCGAGCTCCACGGCTCCTTCGCCCGCACCGGCGAAGGCCACGGCACCGACAAGGCCATCGTGGGCGGTCTGATGGGCTTCAAGCCGGACGACGAACGCCTCCGCACCGCCCTCGACATCATGGAGCGCGAAGGCCTCGATTACACCTTCGAGAAAACGACGCTCGGCGAAGAGAACGAAGTCCACCCGAACACCGTCCGCATCAGTGTCACCCGCAACGACCGCACTGCCGTCATGCAAGGCTCATCACTCGGCGCGGGCCGCGTGCTCGTCACGCAGATCGACGGCTATCCGGTGGAAGTCACCGGCAACCTGCACACGATCGTGCTGGTGGCGGAGGATGTGAAGGGCAGCGTGGCGCGCATTGCGACACTCCTGGCCGACGCGGAACTGAACATCGCCACCCTCCGCCTGACGCGAAAGCAGCGCGGTGGCGATGCGTTCATGGTGATCGAGATCGACGAGCAGCCCGGCGAAGACGTACGCGACACGATTCGCGCGCTGCCTTGGGTGCGCTGGGCATTCCGCCTCGACAAAGTGGGAGCCGCCTGAGATGTACAAGAGCCTTGCCGAAGCCATTCGCGACGCCGAAGCACGCGGCGTGTCACTGTCCACCGTGGCGCTCGAGGCGGAATCGGCCGACGGCGGTCGCACCATCGCCGACATTCGTCATGCATTGTCGCGCGCGCTCGACATCATGCGCGGCGCGATCACGCAGGGGCAGGATCCCGATCTCCGTTCGAGCTCCGGACTGGTGGGCGGTGATGCGGCCAAGCTGATCAGCGGACCTGATGGTCCATTGGCCGGTACGCTGTTCCGCGATGTGCTGATGCGCGCACTGGCGGTGCAGGAAGTGAACGCGGCCATGGGTGTGATCGTCGCCGCGCCCACCGCCGGCGGCGCTGGTGTGCTGCCCGCGGTGCTCACCGGATTGGCGAAGGCGAAGAACATCCCGGACGAAAAGGTCATCGACGCCCTCGCCACGGCGGGACTGATCGGTGCCGTGGTGGCCGAGCGCGCATCTCTCAGTGGTGCCGAGGGTGGCTGTCAGGCCGAGACGGGTGCGGCGGCAGGGATGGCGGCCGGCGCGGCAGTCGAGATGCTCGGTGGCACACCGTCCCAATCGGGACACGCGACGGCGTTGGCGCAACAGGGCACCCTCGGCCTGGTCTGCGACCCACTCGGCGGACTCGTCGAGCTGCCGTGCGTGTTTCGCAACGCCACCGGTGCTGCGATCGCGCTGGCGGCAATCGAGATGGCGATGGCGGGCATCACGTTCGCGATTCCCGCCGATGAAGTAATCGACACGATGGGCGAAATCGGGAAGGCAATGGATGTCCGGTACCGGGAAACGGCCGGTGGTGGGCTGGCCGCGACACCCACCGGCCGACGCCTCGCGAAAGAGCGCCTGGTACAGATCAAGCGCTCGGACGGGTAGCGCGTAGTACACCCGTCGCGCTGCCTTGACCGCTGCGCGCGCGGGTCAGAGCGTCTGCCGCTGCACCACCCGCTGCAGGCGACCGATCCAACGCCGCAGCTCCTCGGCATCGACCTGCACCGAATTCAGTCCATCGGCGCCGCGATCGGAATGTCGCACGAAGTCCGATTCGAATTCCATCGGTTCCCGCGGCGCGTAGGCGTTCAAAATCCGCGCCCACGGCTCGACGACCACGTCCGACGCGTGCTGCTGCGACACGGCGCCGTTCCCCGAGACGACACCCACCCACAACAGCGCTACCAGATCGCGCGCAAAACCCACGAACACCAGCTCGCGCCCGCGACCGGCAGTGCCCGTCTTGCCGGCCAGCGCATCGTCATCGCTCAGGACGCTGGCCGCGCGCCACGCCGTGCCCTGCCGCGTGACGCCCTGCAGCAGCGAGTACGTCTCATCCGCCGACATCTGTGACATCAGCGGTGCCGCAAGCCCGCTGGCGTCGTACCCGCTGAAGCGCGGCAACAGGGCACGCTCGCGTGTGCGCAACGCGGCGTATGCGGTCAGCAGATCGAGTGGTGCCACCGTCTGGATGCCAAGGCCGTCCGCGGGATTGGTGTTCACACTCTTCAGTATTCCAGCGTTCACCAGTCGCTGCTTCGCCGGGATACTGAGCCCCGACATCAGACACGCCCCGAGCAGGTTGTCGCTCCGGAACATCGCCTCGGCGATGGTTCGCTCCGGCGCTTCCGCGCCGCTCAGCGTGGCGAGGTACTCGTGCACCCTGGGATCGGGGCAATGGCTGCCCATCAGCTCACCGAGCGTCTCGTCGGTGTACATGTTGCCGTCATCCAGCGCGGCCGCGAGCAGCAATGGCTTGATCGCGCTGGCAGGCTGAATGCGCCCGATGCGCAGCAGATCAGCGCCGACAGCTGTGCGGCCGTGACGACCGGTGTAACTCACGATCTCGCCAGTCGACACGCGCATCGCAACGAAAATCCCGGCGACCTCGCGCTTCGGTGTGCTGTCATTCGCGCGCCGCGCGCGATCAGGACCCTGCAGTCGGCGCACCAGTGCCGTGAGTTGCTTCTCCGCGGCTCGTTGCAAGCCGGCGTCGAGGAAGGTCCGGACACTCGAGGGACAGTTCACCCACGGCTCACAGGCCGCGAAGCCGTCGCGCACACGGGACACGTAGCCTCGGTACATCGGTGGCGCAGCGGCGGCCAGGCGCGCGCGCGATGGTGCGAGACGCTTCTTCGTCACCGTGAAGCTGTTGTCGAGGCGGCGCATCTTCTGGAACACGTTCGTGATGACGGTGCGGCGTGCGCCCAGCTCATTCTGCGCCGGATCACGGTCCCGGGGATTGGCCACCAGATAGGCCAGCTCCGCCGCATCGGCAGGCGAGAGCGCGGTGGCTGCCTTGCCATAGTACGAACGCGCCGCCGCGTCGATCCCGTTGCGATTGCGGCCGAGGTAGACGCTGTTGAGATACATCTCGACGACGGCCTGCTTCCCGAATCGCGCAGTGAGATATGTGCCAAGCCCGGCTTCGGCGAGCTTGCCGGTCCAGCTGTGGTCCATCGGCATGCGGTCGGCGCAGAGCGCGCGTGCCAGTTGCATCGGGATGGTGCTGGCACCGCGACGTGCCTCGTTGCCCGGCTTCAGGTTGCCGACCGCGGCGGCCACCGTGCCGATTGGATCGACACCGCGATGGTACCACGAATTCAGTCGGCGATCCTCGACGGCGGTGAAGGCAAGCGGCACGTGCTTCGGCAGCGACGCAATCGGCACGTAGCGGTCACGCGTGGGGTCGAGGTAGCCAAGTCGTTTGCCATCTGCGTCCAGCAGTTCGGTTCCATTCTTCAGCGCCAGCACTCGCGCACCGACGCCGCATGGCGAATGACCGTAGAACGGATAGAAGAGCATCAGCGGCGTGACGGTAGTCAGGCCGAGCAGCACCAGGGCACGTCGCTTCGTGATGCGCATGGCAGTGCGGAGTGCGGGACGCTGGCGGATCCGGAGGCCGAATGCCATCGGAGTGACAAGACGCAGACAGGCGCGCCTCGAAGACCCCTACGCGGCTGGCGGCTCAGTTGTGTCGCTCGCCGCACCCGGAAGGTTGCCGTGCAGTCGAGGTCGCTGGCTCAGGCCGCCGCAGGTCGTGGCGCCTTGCCGCCCGTCGCTGCGCGCAGACCGACGTAGAGCAGCAGACCCGCTGGGCCAAACATGAACGTCAGGAACATGCAGGGCACCACCAGCAGATGCTTGATGCCTCGCTCGGCCGCGTCCATCACCATCCAGCAGCCAATGAAGAAGTCGAAGGCGAGATAGTGCACCCATCCCGCCAGGATCGCGCGATCCTGCGTGAAGAGTGCTTTCACCTGCGCGAGCGACCCAAAGCCACCATCAGGATTGGCCGGTGCCGACGACAACGCCCAGATGTAGAGCACCGCCATGACGAGTGGGACGACGAATCGGAGCGTGGGAGCGGTGCGTTTCGGCTGGAATACCAGTACGATCCAGCTCAGCAGCGCGGTGGTGTTCGCGTACTGGAAGAGTTGTGCATCGGACATGGTCAACCCGGCGAAAGTGGAATGAGCGGATGGCCCGCGAGTGCCTGCGCCAGAGCGGCAAGAAACACCGCTGCGCAGGCCGTCGACGCGAAGATTATCGCCGTGCGTTCCGTTCCGTCGCCGGTGGAGCGGCGCACACGTCGCATGCCGAGCAGGAGCAGCGGCAGCAACTGCCAGGCGTGCATACCAACGAAGTGCGGGATGCGCAGATCACCATGTGTGCGGCTCCACTTTGTGAGCGGCAGGCCGGGACCGCCGTCCGCAGCTCCCACCGTGTGTGAGCCGGCCAGAAATGGGCGCTCGCCGCGCTTCATGGCTGCGAACTGTTCAGTGCGCGGCTGCGTCATGGTCCAACCGACGCCCGCACCGCCGATGTTCAGCGCAAGCCCGATACGCAGCGCGAGCGCCATGCCGCGATCGGTGGCTGGAGTACGCAGATGCTGCCACAGCAGGATCGCAGACATGATCCAGACCGTCGCGATGCCGACGCCCATCGATGCGAAAGTCGCGGCGTCGAGCGGTGTATCGATGTTGAAATGACTGCTCGTGCCGCGCATGACCTGCAACGCAATGACGACAGTTTCAAGCATCAGGATCCAGCCGATGAGCGTCGTCGCGATGCGCAGCATGCGTGACTTCGGCAGGTCCTTCACCATCCATGCCATGGTGAAGAGATAGATGGCGCCTGATGCGCCGAACTTGGCGGGCTTCAGCCAGGCCGGCGCCCCAGTGATGATGCGATCATCGACCATCAGGCCGACCAATGCGATGCCGAGCAGCGCGGCGCTGACCCCTGCCATACGGATCATCACAGGCGACCAGCGGGCGACGGTCGAATATTGCTCGCGAAAGGACGGCATGGCTGGTGGCTGGGGGCGATGCTGAAGGGACGCGCTGAAAAGTACGGCTCATCAGTACGGATGTTTCGTGAGCCGTCAGTCTCCCCTCCAGCCGCCCCTCACACCGCTGCTCCTGCGTCCGCGTGCTGCGCGCAAACGCCACCGTCCACCGTGGCTACTTCTTCGCCGGCACCGGCTGCGGGTTGGCCCGGACCCAGGTGCACGCCTTCTGATCGCCGCCGTCACACCCACGCTTGTAGAACTCCGCGGCGCGCGTGACACTTTTCGCGGTGACGGATGATCCGCTCTCGTACATGCTCGCGAGCCAGGTGCAGCCCGGTGCAAAACCGGCTTCACATCCTTGGCTCAGGTACTGGCCTGCCCGCACGTCGTCACGCATGACGCCGGACCCGCGCAGATACCCGGCACCGAGGTAGGCACACGACTCGGCGCTGCTGCTGGCTGCAGTACACGCCTGTCGCCAGAAACCGATCGCCTTCACCGAATCGCGAGCGAGCCCGCCGCGTCCGCTGCCGGTGAGCACTCCGAGCACAGTGCAACCGGTCGCCTCGCCACCAGCGCATGCGCGTTCGAGCAGCGTGGCGGCGCGGGCGTCGTTCTGTGCAGTACCCTTGCCAGCCGCCGTGGCCGCGCCCAGCATCGCGCAGCCTTCCAGATGACCACCGTCACATGCCTTGGTGAAAAGCTGCGCGGCCTTGGTGTCATCGACTGGCCCGCCTTCACCCTTCGATGTGGCGAGGCCGATATAGGTGCAGGCCGCCGCTGAGCCGTCGTCGCATGCGCGTGCGAAGAGCTGGCGCGCCTTGCCTCGGTCCATCGACAGACCCTCGTGGCGCGAATCGTACATCCGCCCGAGATTCATGCATCCATCGGGGTCCTGCACGTCGCAGGCGACTTTGTACAGCCCGATCGCGCGTGGGACACTCTTGGCAGCGCTATTGCGGCCGAACTCGAAGTTGAGCCCCTGCGTCACGCATCCGGAGGCCACGCCGCCGTCACACCCGGGTACCGCACGCGCTGCTGAGGATCGTGCGGCGGTCGGCTGCGCGGCGAGGGTGCTGACGGCCGCGGTGTTTGCCGCAGTGGTCGCAGTGCTTGCGGTGGTCGCGGTGGTCGCGGGACGACTGGTGCCGAAGTTGCCGAGCTTCGATGAGCCGGATGCCGATGGTGCCGCAGCGGTGGAGTTGCCCGATGCCACCGGTCCGGCGGCGGTGCCGACAGCGGTGCTGACAGCGGTGGGCGCACGAGGAGTGTCGGCAACTGATCGGCCACCACGCTGTACGCCGGCAGCCGGTGCAGCGTCCCGTGTCGGGGGGGGAGTGGATTCCGCGGCGGCGATGTCGCTGGCGCGATCCCGGCGGACGAAGACGAAGTCACCCTGATCGCTCTCGATGCCCGGCACCGCGCTGAAGGTCGGCGTGGTATGCGCGACCGCCGCCACCCGGGGATTGATCTCGCCGGCCAGCTGCTGCGCCATGAACACCGGGGCTCGGCGTGCCTTCAGCGCAGCGATGATCTCCATCGAGAAGATGCTCACCTGCGGCACGGTTTCCTTGGCGGTTCCCGCAGTCATTGCCTGCCGGCTCGACCGGCGTGCGTACAACAGCGCACCCGCAATCGCACGCTGATTGTCGGCGGGCAGTACCACGCGTTCGTCGTTGCTGCGATTGAGCGAGCCGCTGAAGCAGGCATCGGTGATCAGCAGTACCGAACGCGCCTTCAGCGTGCGCAGCCAGGTGCGGATCGACTCGTTCGGAATCCAGGTGCTCTTGCGCGCATTGGCGGCATCGGCGGCGAGCCAGTACCCCTCGCGCCCTGCTTCGTCAAAGCCACCGTGACCGCTGTAGACCACCAGCAGATTGTCATCCGGCCCAAGGCGACGCGCCACCGCTTCGAGGGAGTCGAGGATGGCCTCGCGCGTGGGATTCTTCACCACCTGAACGTTTTTCGGATCGAAGGTGTACTCGCGTGTGATGACGGCGCGCAGACTGTCCGCTTCCTTGATCGGGAATCGCAGCGACGGCAGCCCACTGCCCGGCTGTTGCTCGCCGACTGCGAAGATGATGGCGTGATACGTGCCGAATCCACCGCTCTGCGCCCCGGATGATCGCGGCTCGAGCCCGCGCCGCACGCCCTGTGCGTCTGCGGAACACACGCCGATGGCGGTGAGCAGGATGGACGCCGTCAGCCGTCCGATCGTCAGCATGCTGTTCGGGAGAAAGGTCTCACGCATATCCCTGGCCTCGGTGACGCGATTGGTATCCGGAACTCGACGCGGGCGTGCCTGCTGCGACCGACACTCGAACGTCGCTTACGCAGCCTGGTGCGCCCCGTCCCTGCACGACGACCCAGTGGACAGGCGGTCTCCGACGTGACCGACTCATCGGCCTGCGACCACCCGGACCTGCACCCGCTGCACTGACCAGGTGGCCGGTGCGGAGCCGGGACGGGCGCCCAGGCCGCGAGTGCCCATCCGCCCGCGCAGGAGCCCACCGATCGCCGTCTCGGCGCCTCCCCTCGTCATCTCCGCCGACACCACGGCATCCCACTCGAACACATCGCGTGGCAATTCCTGCTCCGACGTCACCAGCAGCAGCGACTCGATGCCGACGTCGGTGGCACCGAACGACGCGATCCGGCCGCTGCCATCCGTGACGGGGATCAACTCGGGCCACACTTCCTTGTTGCCGATGAAGTATGGCACACGGTTCGAGGCGTTGGTGCCATCGGCCGGGAAAAGCAGGGTGGCCTTCCCCTTGCCGTCGATGTTGAACACATACACGAACCTGGGCTGACGCGCGGGTCCGCCGGCCAGTCGCGCCGTATCGGCGGCGAGCCGGAGCTGGATCACCGTGCCGGCTGCCAGTGAGTCGCTGCCAATCGGTGCACCCGTCACGCTGTCGACCACCACCAGTCGGTACGGGAACTGTCCTTCGTCGGGCGGAGGAGTAATCGTCAGCCATGTGCGCACGCGGCCGAGTGCTTCGGCGCGCATGCGCAACGAATCACCGGCTGCGACCGCAGACGCGGCGTTCGTGACTGCGAACCAGTTGCTGCGGGGTGGAAACGCACTGGTCGCTGTATCCGACGCGCTGGCGTTGGCGCGAACCCACGCATAGCTCACGGCATTGTCCGTCACTCGCCCCGAGAGCACGTAGAATGCGCCGTCCGGGGCCTTCTCTCTGGCAATGCCAGCGGCCATCGTCGCCCCGCCGATTGCCAGTGCACCATCGAGGGCACGCGGCGGCGGAATCGAGACCGATACAGCCGGCCGGCTCAACCCAAACTGCGACATCGCGGCCAGCACGCGCGAGGCCGACAGCGTCGCGCCAAGCGGCACCGGCTTCGTTCGGCCGGCGCGGAGCATCCACACGCCAGTTTCGTACGCGACCGTCACCAGCTGCTGCATCGATGTCGGCAGTCGTGTCGGATCATCGATCCACGTGATCGCGGGTGCCGCCTTGAGCACACGGACTTCGGCGACCGCGGCGTCGCGCGCAGCATCGGTCGGCAACAGCGAGGGCACCCATACCCGGAGCAGCGGTTCATCGGCGGCGACCCAGCGGGTGATGGCGTAGAGATCGCCGATCCTGAATGAGTCTTCGCTGCCGGTGACGACTGTCGCCAGACTGCGCGCGATGCTGGTGTTGCGCTCGATGCGCACCACCAGCGTCGTATCCAGCTTGCCGTTGACGAGGCGTGCGAGCTCGGTGCCCGGCCTCAAGCCGAGCGCCAACCCGCCGTCCAGCTCCGCCTTCTCTCCGCGGAGTGCGGTCAGTGCGACCGTGGTCCGACCGGCCGCGGTGCCATTCGCGCCCCCGAACAACGACTGCCCGAGGCGTGCATGTCCGGCGTCGATCGATGGCACCTGATCCGGTGCGCGACCCTGCATGATCGCCTTCGTGCTCTGAAAGATCTGTCGCGCCGTGGCGTTGACGGAGTTCGCCATCAGCGCGTGCAGCAGCGCCGAGGTGAAGAGGCCGTGCCTGACACCGTTCTCGTCGAGGCCTTCCTTGGCGGGGCGTGTGTCCTCGGCGGCCGAAATGACCAGCGCGCCAACATCGGCCGGAAACTGGCCGGTGTAGCGCTCGGCCTTGTCGCGCTCATCGATCGATGCCCAGCGCTCCGTCAGCAGCTGTGGCACGCCGCCACGCGTGATCGAACCTGAATTGCAGGCGTCGATGACCATCGTGACGACGACCCCGCGCGCGGCCGCCGGTGCGATCAGTCCGGCGAGTTCCTTGTCGCGAATGTCCTCGGCGCCGCCGTTGGCGTCCACCGGCACCAGCGTCTGGTCCAGCTGTTTGCCCGGCGTGAGGGAATTGCGACGCAGGGCGCCGTGGCCGGCGAACGCGAAGAAGGCGACGTCTCCCGGCTTCGATCGTGCCAGCAGTGCGGTGAGCGAGTCGATGATCGCCTGACGCGTGGCGGCGCCGTCGGTCAGGACACGGACGTCGGCTCGCCGGAAGCCGAAGCGTGCCTGCAGTACCTGCGCGATCGCGAGTGCGTCGTTGGCCGAGCCTTCCAGGTTGCTGATGGTGCCACGAATGCTGCCGCCCGCGGTCGGCGCGCGAAGCGCGGCGCGTTGCCCGGCTGGTCCGGGGGTGAGCGCCGCCGCGTAATCGTTGATCCCCACGACGAGCGCGCGGCGGATCTGCGCGCTCAGTGCGCCGGCGCTGAGACAGGTGGCAAACACCAGGTGCACCAACCTGCGCCAGGTGGCTGCCCCACGCTGCCGCCGCCCGCGCGCAATCGGGTTGCATGATCGAGACGTGTGCCGCGTGCAGCGCATAGCGTGACGGATCGCCGGAAAGGAGTTGCTGCGCGCCGTACCGGACGAGTGGTCGCCGCGTGCGCGCCGCAGGAATATGAAAGATGGGCAGTAGTCAGTGATTCACCCGTTCGGGTGATCATGCCTGATGCGCACCGACCGGTATCTTGCCTCTGCATCGTCACGGGTGTCTCGACCCTCGCTCACTGCACCGTGCGTCGTCACGTGTGCAATGGCCGTCAGCAGTGCTCCACTTCCGGGCTCCTCACATGGTCACGCACCGCATCACGCCCGTTCGCTTCACGATCGCCATCATCGCGATGGCCGTCGGCAGTGCGATCAGCAGTCCGGCATTGGCGCAGGTCCCGTGCGATCCGACTCCGGTGTTGCCCGAGAACGCCGTCAAGAGCGAGTTCGAGGCACAGGTGAAGGTGATGCTGCGCGGCAAGGAAGACTTCCAGAAGCCGAACTGCGAGCTGACGACGCCGCGCGCGCTGCGTGTCGCGCGGCTGTTGCGCCCGATCGCCGCGGCCGCACGCGACATCGGATCGTCGACGCGATTCCTGGTGCTGAACAAGAACGAGGAGAATGCGTTTGCGACCGGGTGGCCGGAGAATGGCTATCACCTGATCGTCGTCTATACCGGCATGATCGAGACCCTCGACCGCCGTGCGGCATCGGCAGCATCCCGCTCGGGTCGCAGCGCGACCGAGTTGAGCGATGTCTTTCTGTCGACCGTGATGGCGCACGAGATGTCGCACCTGATTCTGCGGCATGCGCAGGACAAGACATGCCGCAGCGCCGACAACCTCAACGCGGGCGGTGATGCGGCAGGGAGTCGCGCGGAAGGAACCCGCGGGTTCGCGCCTGGCGTCGTGGCGTGCAAGCAGTACTCACAGGGCAAGGAGCTGGCGGCTGACTCGGTCGCGGCCTTCATCATGTTCGCCACGCGCAAGACGAACGTCTTCAGCGATGCCGGTGAACTGGTGCGCCTCTGGGAGCTCGACGCGGCCGAAGAACGCGCGTCGGGCGAGAACGCGTTCTGGGGCGAGCGGGTGATGAGCACGCACCCGTCGGCCGTGCGCCGTGCGGCGC
Organism: Gemmatimonadaceae bacterium; assembly: GCA_031423355.1. Taxonomy (GTDB): domain Bacteria; phylum Gemmatimonadota; class Gemmatimonadetes; order Gemmatimonadales; family Gemmatimonadaceae; genus JACMLX01. Next base: position 18,633 of record JANPFJ010000110.1, read on the forward strand.
TCTACATGCGGCTCTGGGCCAGCATGCTCGAGGAACAGGATCGCTACGACAGCGCGATCGGGCTGATCAGCGCGAACATCGAAGTCGATCGTGCGATCGCGATGCTCGACTCGGTGCGCCGCGCCTTGCCGGCGGCGCCGTTCCTCGACGATGCGATGGGCGCCGCGCTGCTGACGCAGTGGCTGTCCAGCGTTCCGGTCGGCGCGCTGGGCGTGCGGGCAACGGTTGGTGTGGTGCGAACGCGATTCGTGGAAGGACTGCGAGGTGACAACAGCGGCGATGCGGCGATGATGACACGCGCACGCACGTTCCTCGAGGGCATCACGAATCTCGAGAATCGTCCGGCGAGCCTCTCCAACCTCGCGTTGCTGGACGCGTACACGGGCAACCCGGCGCGGGCGCTGCAGCGCGCACGACGCGCGGTTCAACTGGCCAGCGGCGACGCATCGATCCTGAACACCCTCGGTGTCGCCTACTATCACGCCGGCCAACCCGATTCAGCGCGCGCGGTGTTCGCGCGGGCGCTCACCGGCGGCACGTCGCAGTTGAGCGAGGCGGCGTGGCGCACGAACTGCGTCGGCGACGCGCCGAAGCCGATGAGCATCCGCGTCTGCTTCAACTACGCGCGTGCCGTCTTCGAGAGCGACAAGACGCTGGGCGTCACCCTCCTCGCCGCCTATCGCGACAGCTATGGGCAACAGCCGTGGGGACAGGAGGCGGGCCGGATCGTCGTGGCTGCGCGATCGGGCGCCGATGTGACGGTTCCGAACGCCCCGGCCGGCTCAACGCCTGCTGAGGGCCGTCCGGATTCGCCGCGTCCGAAGTCACCGGCCCCGGCACCGTCGCCAGGCGCCAGCAGCAAGATCGGCAATCTCGGCTTCCGCTCCATCCAGCTGGTCTCGCCGGATGGCCTGCGGCGTGTGGGCACCGGCATGCGCCCGCGCGACGCGCGCACCGCCTTGCCCAGCGTGACCGAAGGACGCACGGCGGGTGCGGCCGGCGAGACGCTCCAGAGTGACGAAGCCGGCGTCGCGTTCCTGGTCCAGCCCGATCCGGCCGGCGGGCAGAAGGTCGTCGGTATCGTCTCCTCCGGCGGCTGGTCACTGGCCGGGATCACTCCCGGGCAGCCCGTCAGCGTACTCTCGCGTCTGGGACGTGTGGTCGATCGGGACGCCGACACCTACGTCTTCGTGGTCACGGGGCATCTGGTGCGGGTCGTCACGGACGGCGTGCGGATCACGTCGATCATCGTGCGCTCGGATCAGTAGGTCGGGTCGTGAGGGCAGGACCCGGGGAGTCGTTGGTTGCCGAGTCTCCCGCTTCCGGCGTAGCTTCGCGTGTCGTAGCGAAACACGCCGAGCCGCCCTGCGTAGGGTGACGAGGTCCCCAACCCGAGGCACCACATGGTCAATCGCGAAGATCTGGAGAGCTTTCTCGTCCGACTGGGCGCAGAAGGTGCCAGCTATACAGAAGTCGAACCCGGCATGTTCGTGATCCGTCCGGGAGGGACGCCCGACGCACAGGTGGTGGTGCACCTCACCCCGCCCGTACTCCTGATGCGCATGAATGTCATGCCCGTTCCCAGCGACGGCGATACCTCGGCCCGACTGGCGCGTCGGCTCCTCGAGCTGAACGCGACTGATCTGGTGCACGGTGCGTACGGCATCAGCGGCGGCGACATCATCCTGACCGAGGCGCTCGAGTTGACCAACCTCGATTTTTCCGAATTCCTCGCTGCGTACGAGAGCATGACGCTCGCCCTCGCGTCCCACGTTCGCGAGCTCGCCCCGTTCCGCGAGGTTCACTGATCGCATGGGACTCTTCGACCGACTTTCATCGCTCATCAAGGCGAACCTGAACGACCTGATTTCGAAGGCCGAGGAGCCGGAAAAGCTGCTCGAGCAGTCGATTCTCGACATGCGCTCGCAGCTGGCCAAGGCCAAGCAGCAGGTGGCGGCGGCAATTGCCGACGAGAAGCGGCTGCGCGATCAGGCTGATTCAGAGTTCAAGCAGGCAGGGGAGTGGGAGCAGCGCGCCATGCTGGCCATCCAGCAGAACCGCGATGATCTGGCCCGACAGGCGCTCACGCGTCAGAGCGAGCATTCGGAGCATGCTGCCTCACTGCAGCGCACCTGGGAAACGCATCAGGCCGAGACGGAGAAGCTCAAGTCGTTGCTCCGTGACCTGAACGACAAGATCGAAGAAGCCAAGCGCAAGAAGAACCTGCTCCTCGCCCGCGCGCGTCGCGCCCAGGCGCAGCAGCAGATCCAGCAGACGATGTCGGGCCTCAGCGAAAAGAGCGCCTTCGAAGCGTTTGCACGGATGGAAGAGAAGATCGAGCAGAACGAACGCCGTCTCACGGCCAGTGCTGAAATCGAGGAAGAGTTCAGCGGTGATCGCTTGCAGTCGGATTTCAAGAAGCTCGAAAAGGCAGCCGGTGGCTTGAGCGCCGAGGCACGCCTGCTCGAACTGAAGCAGAAGATGGGTGTGCTGTCTGCCGGCACCGCGCCGGCGGCGAAGCAGTTGCCGAAGGGCGCCTCGGGTGGCTCGGAGATCACTGAGGCGGATTTTGAACACCTCGACGACACCTCGCCGGCGTCGTGAGTGTGCTGACGTGAGGAGTGCAGGGACGTGACCGGATCCAAGGCGGTACCCCGGCTGCGCTTTGCGCCGCTGCTGTTCGGCACGATCGTGACCGGGGTACTGCTCTGGTTGGTGGTGAAGGCGTCCAACGTCTTTCTGCTGCTCTTCATTGCGGTGTTGATGTCGCTGTTCCTGCGAGCGGTGGCCGATGTATTCGAAGCACGGCTTCGACTACCGGCACCGCTCGCATTGCTTGGTGCCGTGGTGATCTCGCTGGGGGCGGTGGCGGGGCTGGTGACGCTGCTGGTGCCTCCCTTTGCTGAACAGACCCGAGCGCTCGCGCTCGAGTTGCCGCGTTACATCTCCGGCCTCGAAGCGCAGATCCAGAAACTCGGCGAACGCATTCCGCCGCTGAAGGAGTATCTGGCCGCGAACAAGAACAGTGCCGTCACGGTGCTGTACGAGCAGGCCAGCCAGCAGCTGGAAGGGTTGCTGCCGAGAGTGTTTGGCCTCCTGCACCTGGCCATCGATGGTTTTGCGCTGATGGTGATGTCGCTGTATCTGGCGCGCCGGCCGGCCGACTATCGTGAGTGGCTGATCGCACTCTTCCCGCCGACGCAGCGCGAGCTGGCGCGTGATGTGTTGCTCGAGATCGCACGGGACCTGCGCGCCTGGATCACGGGACAGTTGCTGGGCATGGTGATTCTGGCGGTGCTGACGGCGATCGGGCTGGCAGCGCTGCAGGTTCCGTACTGGTTGACGTTCGGCATTTTCACCGGCGCTGTGGCAATCGTGCCGTTCTTCGGCACACTGGTCAGTACCGTGCTGCCGGCGCTGTTCGTGCTTGCCAGTGACGGGGATCCGATCCGTGTGATCGGCGTGATCATCCTCGGTACGGTGATTCACCTGATCGAGAGCAATCTGGTCTTGCCGCTCATCACACAGAACCAGGTGAAGCTGCCGCCGGTGCTGAGCATCATGTCGGTGCTGATCTTCGGGCAGCTGCTTGGCCCGGTGGGGCTGATCGTGGCGGTGCCGATCCTG
>JANPFJ010000111.1:0-4126 GCA_031423355.1 Gemmatimonadaceae bacterium
GCCTTCACTATCACGTAGTGATGCGTCGGCTGATACGTCGCTTCGATGACGGCCAGAATGGTGCGCGCCGCTTGCTCGACAGGTTCCATGGGGACTCGTGGCGAGGGAAGACCCTCGAGGGTGGCCGGGAGTCGGTCTGCCAGGGAGTGACGCGGCGGGGAGTCACGAGGTAACAGTCGGGCTCGTTTGAATGCGGGCGACTCGAGACTTCGCCGGGCGCCGGGCTGCCGTCAGCAGACCGTCGGTCGCTACGGGGCCGGAATGCTGGCCGGAAGGGCAAAGGACTTCGTGGACACGTAGCGATTGCTCGTATTCGTAAACGCGTCCCCCTTCCCCTTTGGATCCCGACGCGTGATCTGGACGGTGTACGTCTGGCCCCGAATCATCGGCTTGGCGGCCACGTCGGTGGCCCCGCCCTGCAGCACGTTGTCGCCGTATTCGATCCCGGACACCAGGGTGTTGTTACCCGTTGCGACGATCGACCATACCAGCGCGTCCGAGTAACCATCACCAGCGGCGCCGCCACGATAGACCCGCAGCAGCTGCGCTCCGGCGGGCTGCCAGGTGAACCGGACGACCGGAAGCACAATCACCGGCGTCACGGTGATCTGCGGCACCTGCGCAGCGTCGAAGGGATTGGAATCGCAGGCGAGCAGGACGCCGACAACGAGAGGCACGCCGAACCGCATGCCGCGACGCAGTGCATGGTGTGTGCCCGTTCGTACGCGATGAGTCGGCATGCGCCCGATACGCGTCGGCGAGTCGAAAGGTGGTCGAACGTCTGCGCTGGCACTCCTGCGCCAACTGACGGTACCACGGAAGCATATCCGGACGACGGTACTGGCGGGAACTACCGGGTGGCATGGGCACGCGCCGGCCCGGCAGGCAGCACCGTGTCGGGGAGCCTGAGGACGGGTCGGGACGGTGTTCCGCACGCACGCGCGGCGGATTCCACCGGGCTGGGTGTCGCGCGATCCGGCACCGAGTCCCCATCGACGCGGGGGTGGTTCCGGTGCACGTGGGCGTCGCGACTTGCCGCTCGCTGCGCATCACGCCATGCTAGCACCAACCAACCAGGAGAATTCCCGCCCCATGGCCGCGACCGATGTCTCCGATCCGAGCTATTACCACAAAGTTGTGGATTGCCAGTGGGCCTGCCCGGCCCATACCAACGTTCCCGGATATCTCCGGCTGATCGCACAGGGGCGCTACGACGATTCGTACCTCCTCAACCGTGAATCGAACGTCTTTCCAGGCATCCTGGGTCGCACCTGCGATCGGCCCTGCGAACCGGCCTGTCGACGCACCAGGGTCGAAGAGAAACCGGTTGCGATCTGTCGATTGAAACGCGTGGCGGCCGACCTGCGCGGCGACATCCGCGATCGCCTTCCGAAGGCGCCTGACACGAAAAATGGCAAACGCGTCGCCCTCGTCGGCGCGGGCCCCTCGGCCCTGACTGTCGCCAACGACCTGCTCCCGCTTGGCTACGACGTCACGATCTACGAAAAGAATGCACAGCCCGGTGGGTTGATGCGCGTGAACATTCCGTCGTTCCGCCTGCCCGCGTCAGTGCTCGACGACGAATGTGGTTACATCATCGACATGGGTGCCACGATGAAGTACGGCACCGAGGTCAACAGCCTCACAGCACTGCTGGCGGAAGGCTACGACGCGGTGTTCGTCGGGAGCGGCGCCCCCAAGGGGAAGGAACTCGATCTGCCCGGCCGCTGGGACGCACCATCGCAGGTACACATCGGCATCGAGTGGCTGGCGAATGTGCACTTCGGTCATCTCGAGAAGATCGAACCGCGCGTGCTGATCATCGGCGTCGGCAACACCGCGATGGATTGCTGCCGCACGGCCAAGCGCGTCGGCGCGACCGACGTGAAGGTGATCGCGCGCCGCGGCCGCAAGCACTTCAAGGCCTCACCGTGGGAACTGGAAGACGCGGAGGAAGAGCAGGTCGACATCATCGAGAACCATGCGCCGAAGCGCCTGATCGTCGAGAATGGCACCCTGGTGGGCATGGAGTTCGATCGATTGCAGTGGTCCGAGGATGCCAGCGGGCGTCAATCGAGCGAGATCATCGACACCGTCATCATTCCCTGTGACGCGGTGATTCTCGCGATCGGCCAGGACAATGCCTTCCCGTGGATCGAGGCCGACTCCGGCGTGGCGTTCGATGCCAAGGGCATGCCGGTCGTCAGCAAGATCACGCACCAGAGCACGAACCCGCGCGTGTTCTTCGGTGGCGACGCGGCGTGGGGGCCGGAGAACATCATCTGGGCCGTGGCGCATGGGCATCAGGCGGCCATCTCGATCGACGCCCAGTGCCAGGGTCGCTCCGTCGACGATCGGCCGCCGCACGGCATGACGCTCGTCAGCGCCAAGGTCGGCATGCACAGCTGGGCGTACGCCAACGACTACGACACGTCGAAGCGCGCGAAGATGCAGCACGAGGAACTCGTCAAGCGCTTCAGTGACCTCGACGTCGAAGTCGAACTGGGCTTCACGGCTGAGCAGACGGCGCACGAAGTGGCGCGCTGCCTGAATTGTGACATTCAGACACATTTCACGGCGCCACTGTGCATCGAATGCGACGCCTGCATCGATGTCTGTCCAACGAGCTGCCTGACCATCACCACCAATGGCACTCCGATCGAGGAACTGCGCACACGGCTGTCAGCCCCGTCCGCGAACCTGACACAGGATGTGTTCGTCTCGCCGGCGCTGCCGCAGACGCAACGTGTCATGGTGAAGGACGAGGACGTCTGCGTCCACTGCGGGCTGTGTGCCGAGCGCTGTCCGACCGCGGCATGGGACATGCGCACATTTGACCTCAAGCTTCCATACGCCGGCCAGGTGACGACTCGATGAGTGGCATCAACGACTTTGCATTCAAGATCGGTACCGTCAACGGCACTGGCTCCGCCAGCGCCAACGGATTGCTGATGCAGGCGATCTTCCGCATGGGCATTCCGGTGACGGGCAAGAACATCTTTCCGTCGAACATCCAGGGGCTGCCGACCTGGTATGAGATCCGCGTCAGCAAGGACGGCTACACGGCGCGACCGGCAGCGGTCGATCTGGTGGTGGCGCTCAATCCGTCCACGTACGCGAAGGACGTCGCCACGGTCTGCCCTGGCGGCTACCTCCTGTACGATTCAACCTGGCCGCTCGATCCGGACCTGGTCCGTGAAGGGATCACCATCCTCGGCATTCCATTCGGGCAGCTCTGCGTCGATGCCTTCCAGGGGGATCGCGATCGCACCCTGTTGCGCAACATTGCCTATGCTGGCGCGCTGGCAGCGCTGCTTGGCATCGACATGGACATCATCGGCACGATGTTGACCGAGAAGTACGGCAAGAAGCCCAAGCTGCTCGAATCGAACCACAAGGCGATCCGCCTCGGCTTCGACTATGCCCACACGCACTATACCTGCCCGCTGCCATTTCATCTGGAGAAGATGGACGCGACCGGTGACTCGATCCTGATGGATGGCAACACCGCCTGCGCGCTGGGCGCACTCTACGCCGGTGCAACGGTGGGCGCGTGGTATCCGATCACGCCGGCCACCGCCCTGATGGAGGCGTTCAAGGCGTTCTGCGAGAAGTATCGAGTCGATCCCGAGACGGGGTTGCACAACTACGCCATCCTGCAGGCCGAGGATGAGATCGCGGCGGCGGGGATCGTGATCGGCGCCGGCTGGGCGGGTGCGCGGGCGTTCACCAATACCTCGGGCCCTGGCATCTCGCTGATGCAGGAGTTCATCGGGCTGGCGTATTACACGGACATCCCGGCGGTCTTTTTCGACGTGCAGCGTTGCGGCCCCGCCACCGGCATGCCGACCCGCACGCAGCAGGCCGACCTGCTGTCGCTGGCGTACGCGTCACACGGCGACACCAAGCATCTGGTGCTCTTCCCGGCCAATCCGCACGAGGCGTTCGAGATGGCCGTCACCTCCTTCGATCTCGCCGAACGCTTCCAGACCCCCGTGTTCGTGGCCTCGGATCTCGACATCGGCATGAACGACTGGATGGTCAAGCGGCTTCAGTGGGACGACACCTATCGCCCGGATCGCGGCAAGGTGCTCGACGCCGCTGCGCTGGAGGGTGTGCAGAAGTT
>JANPFJ010000112.1:0-9490 GCA_031423355.1 Gemmatimonadaceae bacterium
GCCGCTTCTTCGCGGGCCATGGCGAGCACCTTCCGTACGCGCTCAGTGAAGTTGTACCCGTTCATGCTGACCTCTGGTTCGGCAGTCGGTGGCCGATCATCCGTGCGATCCTACGTCGGCAGCGAGTGCATCCCGGACAAACCGTGCACGCGCCACGCTGGCATCACCATCCGACAATGTGGCACGACCATCATACTGCGCCACATGCGCCGCCTGGCAATGTATCAGGAGCTTGTTAAGCGTATAGACACTGGGTGAACTCAGGAGTTTCAGGCTCAACGCCAGCCGGACACCACTGAGGTAGTTCATCGCCTCGTCGAACGTCAGACTGCGGGCATACCGCAACGTGCCATAGGCCCGCCACAACTTGTCTTCAATGATATACCCGGCATCGCGAAGCAGCACGTGCCGAGCCTCCTCTTCGCGCTCCACTACGTGTCGCACGACGCGCGACAATTGATCCAGCAACTCGACCTCACTCTTCCCCAGTGTCGTCTGGTTGCTGATCTGGAAGTAGTTGCCGACCACTTCGCTGCCCTCGCCGTACAAACCCCGATAGGTCAGCCCCATCTGCTGCAGGCCGGCCAGCACCTTGGAAATCTCCTTCGTCAGGACCAGACCCGGCAGGTGAATGAGCACCGAGGCGCGCATCCCCGTTCCCGTATTCGTGGGACAGGCGGTGAGAAAGCCGAACTCCCCATGCCAGGCATACGGCACGTGTCGGCCGAGTTCGTCATCCAGCGCAGTTGCGGCTCCGAATGCGCCCAGCGGGTCAAAGCCGGAGCGCATCGCCTGCAGCCGCAGGTGATCCTCCTCGTTGACCATCACACTAACCTCGTCGGCCAGCACCAGCGCCGCACCTGTCCGAACGGCGAGCGTGCCGTCGAGTCCGGCCAGCTCCTTGCTGACCAAGTGTCGTTCGTGCAAGAGCTGACGATCTGGCGTAGCAAGCTCATCAACTCGCAGGATGATCCCGCCGTTGAGCGAGCCGACCTTCGGCATCGCATCCCGGAGCTGGCCGAGCACGCGAAGCCGCTCGCCGTCCCGCGCCCGGGTCGTGAAGGCGAACCCCTCCACGTTTCTCGCCAGACGAACCCGCGTTGACAGCACGATCTCGGGGTGATCTCCGGACCCGTCGAGCCAGCGTGTCCCGCCATCGGGCAGCAGGGTGAAGTCGATCACTCGGCCACCTCTTTCAGCTGATCCCGGAGCTTCGCGGCCTGTTCGAACTGTTCGAGCTCGATCGCACGACGCAGCTGTTCGCGAAGTTCGAGCACCGTCGAAGCACGCTGAAGTTGATCCGGCGCCGGCGGCGCATACTGGCGGCCGGTATGGCGCGTGGACCCGTGCACGCGCTGCAAGAGGTCGCGCAGCTGCGGCTCGAACGCGCTGTAGCAGCGAGCACATCCAAGGCGACCCGACGCGCGGAAATCCTTGTAGGTTCCCTGACAGAAGACGCAGCGGGTCTGATCCGACGGCCCCGTGGCCAGCTGCTGCTGCACCGTCTGGAGCAACGACGTCAGCGGCGTCTTCGGCGCCGCGACCGTCGTCTCGACGCCCTTGTCCGCCGCACACTTCTCGCACAGGTGCACCTGCGTGACGGCGCCCTCGACGACCTGCGTCAAGTGAACGACGGCATCCCGCTCGCGGCAGTTGTCACACACCATCAGCCTACCTCCTCCGCCATCGCCGACGATTCAACCACGCGTCCACCATCCAGAAGGAGCACCCGATTCGCGCGGGCCGCCAGCGCACGATTGTGGGTGACGACCACCACGCCCACTCCGTGCGTCGACGCCAATGTTGAAAAAAGCTCGTGCAAGCGCTGCGCGTTCCCGCGATCGAGGTTGCCAGACGGCTCATCGGCCAGCAGCAATGCGGGATTCGGGGCCAGCGCCCGCGCAACAGCAACCCGCTGCTGTTCCCCACCCGACAGGGCCGACGGCAGATGATCGGCGCGCGCCGAGAGTCCCACGGACTCCAGCAACTCCTGCGCACGCCCGCGAACCGCCGCCGGACGGTTGCCCGCAATCAGCAGCGGCATCATCACGTTCTCGAGCGCAGTGAACTCACGCAGCAGGTGGTGGAACTGAAACACGAACCCGATGGACCGATTGCGCACCTCCGCCAGCCCCGCCTCACTGCCGCTCTCCACGGGCCGGCCCGCGATGCGCACTTCACCGGACGACGGGCGGTCGAGAGCGCCGAGGATGTGCAGGAGCGTGCTCTTCCCGGCGCCACTCTCGCCAATGATCGCGACCATTTCACCGCGCAAAATGGTGAGTGAGGCGCCGTCGAGAATTCGCAGCCGCGACCCGTCACCGCTGGTGTACTCCTTCACCACGTCGATCGCTTCCAGCACCGGCGTTCCGCCCGCCTCACTCATGGCGAATCGCCTCCACCGGAAAGAGCCGCGAGGCCTGCCGTGCCGGCCAAAGCGTCGCCAACATCGCAATCGCCAGACTCGCGACCGTGATCCAGAGGACGTCGCCGACCGCGATCTGGATCGGCAGCCGATCGATGAAGTACACCGACGGATCGAGTTCGATCAACCGGAACCGCGTCAACGCCAGCGCGCCGAGCAATCCAATGAGGACCCCCAGCCCGGTCCCGACGAAGCCGATCGCGGCGCCCTGCCAGAGAAAGATCCGGCGGATGGATGCCGCGGGCATGCCCATCGCCTTCAGGATCCCGATCTCGCGCGTCTTGTCCGTGACCACCATCGTGAGGGTGCTGACGATGTTGAACGCCGCCACCAGCACAATCAGCAGCAGGATCACGCCCATCGCGAGCTTCTCGAGCTTGAGCGCCTGGAACAGCGATCGATTCTGTTCCTGCCAGTCGATCGTACGGTACGGAAAGCCGAGCACCGTCGCGAGTTGTTGCGCCACCGCAGGCGCCATCCAGCGATCAGGAGTGCGGACATCGATTCCGGTCACGCGCGCGCCAAGGCCCGCGAGGTCCTGTGCCGCGGCCAGCTCCATGTACGCATAACCACTGTCGTACTCGTACATCCCCGTCTCGAACACCCCCGTGATCACATACTTCCGGACCACCGGGACAAATCCACCCATCGCATTGGAGAGCTGCAGTCGCCCGGGAATGGTCAGCAGCACCACGGTCTGACCCGGCCAGGCATTCAGCCGTTCCGCCAACCGCTGCCCGATGACGATCGCGCGCGATGAATCGTCGGGCGCGCGAAAGGAGAAATCGCCACTCTTGGTGTACCGCCGGATCTGCGTCACATCGGGCACACCCGGCGCTGCTGCCGGAAGTCCAACAACCTTCAATGGCTCTGCATAGTCGTTGCCTTTGCTGATGATCGCATCCTTGAGCACGAAGGGCTGCGCCGAGACGACGCCGGCCTGCGCGCGCACCTTCGTCAGCGTGGCTTCCCAATCGGTCATGGTCAGGTCGTCACCAACCGTCAGCACCCGCAAGTCAGGACTGCCAATGAGGATCTTGTCGCGCAGGTCTTTCTGCAGCCCATTCATCACGCCCAGCACGAGAATCAGCGCACTGACGCCGACCACCACACCGCCCATCGCGATGATGCTGATCAGGCTCAGCAGCTGCGATCCGCGCCGACTGCGCAGATAGCGCCACGCGATGGCGATCTCGAGTCGATTCATTCCGCGCGCATGGCGGGGAAGAGAATGACGTCGCGGATGTGCTGCGTCCCCGTCAGATACATCAGCAACCGATCAATGCCGATGCCGACGCCGCCGGTGGGCGGCATGCCGTATTCCATCGCACGGAGGTAGTCCTCGTCGACACCCGTCGCTTCGTCGTCACCGGCGGCCTTGAGTCGCGCCTGCGCTTCGAAGCGCTGTCGCTGATCGATGGGATCGTTGAGTTCCGAGAACGCGTTTGCCATCTCACGCCCATCGGCAAAGAGCTCGAATCGTTCGGTCAGCGCCGAATTACCCCGTTTCGGCTTGGCCAGCGGCGACAGTTCGACTGGGTAGTCGAGGACGAAGGTCGGCGTTGTGATGGTCCGTTCGACCAGAGCTTGAAAGAGTTCATCCATCAACTTCGGCCGACTCAGCGTGTGCGGCTTGTCAACGCCCAGGCCCTTCGCTGCCTCGGTCAATTCCGCTGAGGTCATCGCGAGCACGTCCCGACCAAGGCCGGCACTGAGTGATGGGACCCACTCGATCCGTCGGAACGGTGTCGCAAACTCCGGCACGGACGATGGGTCGATGCCAGGGGTGGCGCGCACGGCCGCTGCAGCCGCGACAATGAGCTGCTCGACGCGATCCATCATCACCGTGTAGTCCGCGTACGCTTCATAGAACTCGAGCATCGTGAATTCCGGATTGTGCGTCCGGTCGATGCCCTCGTTGCGGAAGTCGTGCCCGATTTCGTAGACGCGATCAAACCCCCCGACGATCAACCGCTTCAGGTACAGCTCGTCGGCAATCCGCAGGTAGAGCGGCATGTCGAGCGCATTGTGATGCGTCGTGAATGGACGGGCTGCGGCGCCGCCATACAGCGGCTGCAGTATCGGCGTTTCGACCTCCAGATACCCCAACCCATCCAGAAAGGCCCGGATCGCCGTCGTCATGCGGGCGCGTGCATAGAAATTCGCCCGCACCTCCGGGTGGACGGCGAGGTCGGCGTAGCGCTGGCGATACCGCTGTTCAGGATCGGCGAAGCCGGAGTAGCGCTTGGTCTCGCCATCGACGACCTGTTCCTTCGCGAACGGCAGCGGGCGCAGCGTCTTGGCCAGCAGCGTCAGCTCGGCGCACTGCACGGTTACCTCGCCAGTGCGCGTGCGCATCAGCGACCCGCCGACGCCGACGATGTCCCCGAGGTGCAGTTCCTCGAAGATCCCCCACTGGGCGGCCGACATGTCGTCCTTCCGGAAGTATGCCTGCAGCTTGCCACTCGCATCACTGACGTGCGCGAAGGCCGTCTTGCCCTTGGAGCGCAGCGAGACCAGCCGACCGGCGATCCGCACCGTGGGACCGGCATCGGTCCCGTCGGGCAGGAGTGCCCGCGCGTCGGACGTCAGGTGAGTGCGGTCGTACGAGTACGCAAATGGCGACACGCCGCTCGCCACCAGACGATCGAGCGAGGCACGACGATCGAGCAGCACCTGACTGAGTTCTTCGTTGTTCACGTCGTGGAGTCCCAAGGGAGCAGCGAGGTCATTTGGCGGGCGGTTCGCCGGCCTGCTTCAGGTACGCCTCGATAAACGGATCGATCGATCCGTCCATGACTTTGGCAACATCGGCGATCTTCAGCTCGGTCCGGTGATCGTTCACCATCGTGTAGGGCTGAAACACGTAACTGCGAATCTGACTGCCAAACGAGACGTCCGCCTTTCCGGCATCAAGGGCGGCCTTGACCGCCGCCTGCTTGTCCGCTTCGATCTGATACAGCCGGTTCTTGAGCTGCTTCATCGCCGTCGCCTTGTTCTTGAATTGCGACCGTTCGGCCTGCGACTGCGTGACAACGCCGCTGGGCAGGTGGGTGATGCGGACGGCCGACGACGTCTTGTTGACGTGCTGACCACCGGCCCCCGATGCGCGATAGACGTCGATGCGAAGGTCATCATCGCGGATCTCGATGTTGATCTCCTCGTCGACAACCGGATAGACGAACACCGACGCGAAACTCGTATGTCGACGTGCCTGGGAGTCGAATGGCGAAATCCGGACGAGACGATGCACTCCGGCTTCAGGCCGCAGAAAACCGTACGCATACTCCCCGGAGATTTCCAGGACGGCGCCTTTGATCCCGGCCTCTTCACCTTCGCTCATGTCGAGCACTTCAATCGCGTACCCGCGACGCTCCGCCCACCGCGTATACATGCGCAGCAGCATCTCGGCCCAATCCTGTGCCTCCGTCCCGCCGGCACCCGCAGAGATCTCGAGCTGTGCAGACCGGTGGTCGTCCGGGCCACGGAGCAGCGAGCGCAACTCATAGGCCGCGATCTGTTCGTGCAGCGTTTCCGCGTCCCGAACCAACTCCGCTTCCATGCCGGCATCAGGCTCGAGTTGGAGCAGTTCAGCCAGCTCGCGCGCGTCGGCCACACCGCGCGTGAGCTTGTCGAACGGTTCCACCCATTGCTTGTAGACTTTCACCTGTTGCACGACGACCTGTGCCCGCTCCTGGTTGTTCCAGAAACTCGACTCGGCCATCTGCGCTTCGAGCGCGATCAGTCGTTCCCGCTGGCTCTCGAGGTCAAAGATACCTCCGCAGCTCGTCGAGCCGCTCAGCATCGGTGGTGAGTTGCGTGATCAACTGGGCGATGTCTGCCATGTGTGCCGGTGAAGCCATGAGAAAAACGAGAGCCGCCCTCCCGAGGTCGGGAGGACGGCTCGGCGCGCGGCTGCGCAGGCCTGAAGTTAGCCGGAAGAGCGGCCATTCTCCATGCCTGACGCCTCTCAGAAGACCCGATTCCCTTCCGCCAGCACCTCGTTCAACGCGTCCTGAAAGAACGCCGTCGACTCCGCCACATCACGCCCGACCTGCTCGACGTACTCGTCGTAGCTCTTCCGGATCTCGTCGCGGAACAGCTGCTTGAGTGTCCCATTACTGAGCCCTTCGGCACGCTTCTGCGGCTGGTAGGCCACCATGTCCGAGACCAACGCACGAGCGAGGCGTTTCGCCCGCGTCATGGGATCGCTTCGCAGGAAGGGGTTGATCACCCGCTTCGTTTCTCCCGCCGAACCGACTGAGACTGGAGCCGGCACGGCGGCGGTTGGCGCTGGGGTCGGCGAACCCACCAGCTGCCCAGGGGTCGGCGGCGGCGGTGGCACGAGCGGTCGGGCATGCGCGGCGGCCGACGGTGTCGAAACGGACGGCGTTGGTCGCGAGGGATACGGAGTTCCGGACTCCGGTATCGAGGGTGTCATGACCGGCGAGCGTCGAATGCCCGGCATGCCAGCTGGTGTCGTGAACGCAATCGTCGTGGATCTCACGGGTGTTGAAGATCTCGGCGTCATCGCGGGATTCGTCAATGGCGTCGTCGCGCCGACAGTGATTCGCAGAATCGCGCCGCACACACTGCAGCGCGCCCTGACACCGTTCGGCGGCACCTTGGCGGGATCCACACGAAAGACAGACCGACAATCCTGACACGTCACGTTCACTGGCGCTTCTCCTCGGGTGGGTATGCCGACTCGCCGTCCGATCGCCGATCCATCGCCCACACGGAACCGGGCAAGGTCTTGGCATACGTCTTCATTTCAGTCGCCAATTCACTCACTTGCGCAGCGTGAGCAAATCGGCGTCGCTCGTTCGTCACGACGCCGATCGACAGCGTCATGAGCGGGACGCGATCAAGTCGACCGCGACGATCCTTCCCGAAAAAGTAGCCAGCTTGCCTGTCATGTGCAGAGTATCGCATCGTCAGCGTCTCATCGGCGCGACACACGAGCGTGTCGCACGTCTCCGCCACCAGCTCGAGCGGGACCAGGAAAAGAAAGTCATCGCCCCCAATGTGGCCCACGAATCCGCGAGCGCCAGCGACGGCATCCACGATTTCGACGAGGAATTCGGCGACGGTTCGAATGACATGATCGCCCTGCGCGTACCCGTAGCGGTCGTTGAACTCCTTGAAATGGTCGAGGTCGGCATAGCATGCGGCGAAGAGCTCCCCTCGCCCCATTCGATCCGCGATCGCCGCTGAGATTGCATCGGCTCCAGTCAGGCGGGTGGATGGGTTGACCTGGATGTCGCGCCGGGAACGGCGCATCGCCGCTTCAAGTCGCGCCTTGATGTCGCAGGCACCCTGGCTCGATGCGATCACCTCGTCAGCCCCAGCGGCAAACCACTCCTCGCCGCCGCCAGCGCTGATCGCGATGACGGCGGGAACGGTCTGCAGCCGACTGTCGGTCTTCAGCATGCGCATCAGCTCGTGTGCATGCGTCGGGTCACCATCACTGCCGACAATGATGATGCCGGGCACCGCACTCCGCAGCGCACTCCGCGAGATCTCCGTGAGCCCGACGGCCTGCAGCTGAAGTCCGCCCTGTTTTGCCCACTCTTCGGTAGCCCGAAGGATCGACCGTGGCAGGATGCCAGCCGTCAAGACGCCAGTCGGAGCCGGCGGTACCGAGGGCACGGAGGGTGACAGACTCATCCAGAAGAGACGATTCAGTGGCGCAGAGGCAAGTGGCCGGACGACGACCTCAGATGGGCGTCGCTTCCTCGATCAGCATAATGGGGATCCCGTCCCTGATGGCGAACCGGAGCCGACACACCGGGCAGTCCAGCGCGGCCTGGGCGCCGAGAGCCGTCATTCTGAGCGCGCCCTTGCACTGTGGGCAGCGGAGCATGGTGAGTAGTTCAGGTGCGATCGACATACTCCGTTACTCCTGCGGAACCGTGAAGCCAAATCGCCGCAGGGCGGTGGCGTCCTTCCTCCAATCCGGCATCACCTTGACCCAGAGATCGAGATACACCGAAGCCTCGACGAGCTTTTCGATCAGGACTCGCGAGGCCGTGCCGATCTGCCGGATCGTTCGCCCTTTCGCCCCGAGGACGATGCCCTTCTGGCTGTCGCGCTCGACGTACAGGACGGCGCGGATATAGATCGGCGACTTGTTCTCTCGAAATTCCTCAATGTCGACGAAGATGCCGTACGGCACCTCTTCGTGGAGAATGGCGAGCGCGCACTCCCGGATGGCTTCTGCCGCGAAGAACCTGACCGGCTGCGTGCTCAGTTCGTCTGCCGGATAGAGGAGAGGCGAGGATGGCAGGTGGGACGCGACGCGTTCGAGCAATACGTCGATGCCCTCGCCGGTTTCTGCGCTGCCGACGATCACCGTCGGATTCATCTCGAGCTGCGCCCGGTTTCCAAGATTGATGAGGTCCGCCTTGTTCGCCCAGGTGAGTTGGATCCTTGGCAATGGCGTCCCCGGAGGGACCAGTGCTTCGAGCGGCGGTGGTGGTCCATTCGTCGCATCATGGACGTAAACAGCGACATCCGCCTCTCGCAGCGCGGCAACCGCGCTGGCGAGCATCGAGCGCTGCAGGGTATAACTCGGGTCGAGCAGCCCAGGGGTGTCGAGCAGCACGAGCTGATAGGTGTCGCTGGTGACGATTCCGACGGCCGAGACGCGCGTGGACTGCGGCTTGGGGCTGGTGATGGCAAGCTTCAGACCGAGGAGTCGATTGAGCAGCGTCGACTTGCCGGCGTTGGGCTTCCCGACCAAAGCGACGTGTCCAGCACGGGTATTGATGGGCTCGGGAGGCGGTGTGGTCATGTGGGAGGAAGAGTTCGGGACGCGCGTGCCGGCTCGGATCGATCACCGCGCGCGCGCAGGCAACGCCGGCGTGTCGGGTCGAGGTGTGCTGGCAGGAATCATACACGCACGAAACCCCCGGTTGCATAAAGCAACCGAGGGTTTCGCAAAGGTGCCGGCGACGGCCTACTCTCCCGCGACCTCGCGGCCGGAGTACCATCAGCGCTGTCGGGCTTAACGACCGTGTTCGGAATGGGAACGGGTGTGGCCCCGACGCTCTAGTCGCCAGC
>JANPFJ010000113.1:0-2840 GCA_031423355.1 Gemmatimonadaceae bacterium
GATACTCCCCTGCAGTTGCAGCACACCGAGGGCGCCAGTGATATCGAGCGCGTCCTGCCGTTGATCGGCCTGCAGCTGAGCGCCGAGGCTGCGATAGAGCGGATCGGTGTGCTGATGTCGCGCGACGAGTTGCAGCGATGAGCTGAGCCCGGCCAGCCGACGCTGTCGCAAGACATCGAGCGTGAGGTCGCCGTAGCGCGCCCACTTCGTGCTGGCTTGCACCAACACGATCGGTGAATCACCCGAAAGCAATCGGTCGGCGGGATTCTCGAAGCGGCTTTGTGCGAGCCCGAGCGACAGGCGCACGCGTTGCGATGGCAGCGCGGCCACGACCGAGCCGCCGAATCCACGGCTGACTTCACGATCGGTGACGGCACCCTGCGTGAAGCCGGTGATCGGCTGCAAGGATCCCGTCAGCGCCGACAACTCGGCATGCACCAGACCGGGGTGTGACGGCACCGCTTCGACTGCGAGGGTGGCAGACTGCACGCGATGTGATGCGCGTGCAACGCCGAGTGGGTCGTCCCAGCCGACGAGCTCCGATCCGGCCGCGCTGGCGAGATCGAGTTGCGCAACGCGCCCCATGCCGATCGTGGCCAATACGCCGCGGCTCCGGAACTGGTTGACGAGCAGCCGGTCGCGTCCGAGCGAGATGTGACCGGCCGAGAGTGCCAGCGGGCCGCGAGTGAGTTGCAACGTGTACGACGCGAGGTCGACAATCGGTGCACGATCACCGAGTTGCGATGCGCGCAGTCGGGCACTCGTGCGAGGCACGGCGACCAGCAGCGATTGCAGGTCCGAAGTCCAGCCGCCGCGTTGCCAGCGGCTGCGGAAGCCGCCGTTCCACGACACATCCTGAAATGGCGCGGCACGGGATGCGCTCGCCGAGGTTGGCAGTGCGTTGCCGAGTTGGCCATCGCTTTGCGCGTCGATGCGTGGCTGCCAACTGGTGGAGTCGAAGCCGGCGCGAGTGCGGCGGCGGAGGGGAAACTGACCGAGTTCGGTCCAGGCGACATCGGGGCGAACGAGGTACACCGCAACCGTGGATGTACCACCGGCGCTCGGCTCGCCACGGAGCGACAGGCGTGCTGTCGCGCCGTGCATCTCGATCAGCGACGACAGGTCGGTGGTGCCGACGAGTATCGCGAGGCGACCGTCGGCAGCGGTGAGCGGGCGGTCGAGTCGCAGTTCGAGCAGCACTTCATGTGGTTGCGATTGCTCCGGCTTCCACATCGGTCTGATGACGGGCGCGGACGAGGAATCCGCCTGCTGCGCGCCCGCTGGTGCAGCAGCGACGACGCAGCAGCAGCAGAGGCCCGCGAGCAGAGCAACGAACAGTCGCTGGCGCTTCATCGGGTATTGCGCTACGACCGACCGTGCGCGCCGCCACCGTGTCACCACGGTGGCGGCTGCACTGCGTGGCGCCCACGCACGCTCACGAACCCCGGCATTGTGCACGGAATCAGCGGCCGCTGTGTACTACGGAAGGCTCAGGACGTTGTTGGCGCGATTCGAGTCACTGATCCGTGCTAACGCGTCAACCGTGATGACCATTGCGTTATCGACGACGTCGACACTCGGTACGCAGAACGTGCGATAGAAGACGGGTGGTGGGATGACCTTGACACCGGGGCCCGTCGGCGGATTCGGGTTCGGCGTACGCGTCGGCTCCGTGAAGAACGACACCGAATACTGCGTGACCCTGTTCGGATCCGTGAAGTCGAACAGGCGCTGAGCGCCGAGTGCCAGACCGTCCACGGTCTCGTTCACCACTCGCTCCCCAACCAGGCCGCTGTTGACCGTCTTGTACTTCAGCGTGACGACGAACGTGCCGGCTCCGGTGCCCGTCGGATTGGTCCTGTTCGCGACGCCCCAGCGGAGTGGCCGCACATCCACGTTCCGACGCTGGCCCGCGGTGAGGCCGGTGCATTCGGTATTGGGTACGATGGCGCGGATTGCTGTCGTTCCGCTGCCGTCGATGATCATGCTCTGCTTCGCGAAGACAATCCGAGTGCTGTTGTCGATCGTGGCGACCAGATCGGGCACGAGGACAATGCTCGGCTGGATCGGGTTCCGTGGCACCTGCGCGTGCATTGTGTGGGGCGCCAGCGTGAGGAAGGCGACCGACGCAAGCGTGGCCAAGTGGAGACGAATCATCAGGATTCTCCGGTGAGAGTTGGGCGAGGGCGTGGCATGGCAGACCGCGAATCGACTGCATGTGGGCGGCTGCGACCGGAGTAACGGAGTGCCTGGTGCCGTTGTCTCACCGCTCCGGTCGGTCGTCCACCTCCGCTGCCTGGACAGATCTGAGCGCACCGTGGCGCGCCCGTGGCGACGGCCGTTTTGGACCCGTCACCGGCCACGATTGCCCCATCCACTGCACTTTCGCGCAGGAGCAGATGAGACGTCCCCCTTCATCCCTTCTGGAGCTGATTCCCATGACACGCGCACGTGTACTCGTTCCTCTGCTGCTCATCGTGGGAGCCTGCAGTACCGACTCACCGACGGTACCGGCGGACCCACGCCCGAATGCGTCGCTGCAATCCGCCGCCACCGTGTCGGTGGTGATGCGGAACCTCAACAGCCCGCGCGGACTGGCGTGGGGGCTCGATGGCGGACTGTACGTGGCCGAAGCGGGAACGACAGCGATCAACGGCCCCTGCGTACCGATTGCACGCGGTGCGAACTGCTACAGCGGTACCGGATCCATTTCGCGGCTGCGCCGTGGCGTCCAGGAGCGGGTGGTATCCAACCTGCCGTCAGGCTACAACGCGGCCACCAATGACATTGGCGGTCCGCACGATATCGGATTTGCCGCATTCGGTTTGTCGAGGGTGTCG
>JANPFJ010000114.1:0-1588 GCA_031423355.1 Gemmatimonadaceae bacterium
CGCCATATACCGTGATGCTCAGGCTGGGATGATCCGTGGCTTTCTCGGCGCATAGCTCGCGATCGCTGCCCACGCGCATCGGAAGACTGAAGAACCCGGCGCGGTCCCCCGCTTTGACGAGTTCGCCAAGCGTTTCCGGGGCGACACTCTCGCGCATGCGAGTCGACTCGCCGGTATTCCTCGATTGAAATTCCACGGCGCCATCACGCGCGATTCGTAGCCGGTACGCTGGACAGGTCCCGAATCACAGCGTCCGCTCCAGCACCAAGCTGTCGACGGAGGACGGGGGCTGCGCGCCAACGACACGTGGCGCGAACGCGATGAGTGACACGCTGAGCACGACGCCGACAGATCGCCGCATACCACGCCTCCTTCTGATGAAGTTCTGGTTGGCGCCGTAGGCGCCCGTGCAGGCGGAGCGGGACGATACAACTATCGGCGCATCCTCGTCGTTCCGCGATCGAATTTCCTACGGCTTGACAGTGGCACTTTAGTTACACATCTTTCGCCTTCTCATCCACGTCACACCAACCTTGAGGCTTCCGATGGCCATTCTCGTCAGCAAGACGCGCGCGCAGGGCGCCTCCGTGGTCACGACGCTGCCCGCCGAAGTCGCTCGACGACTTTCGGTAACGGCCGGACAAGAGCTTGAGTGGATCGAAGACGGCATGGGGGGATTCCGCGTGGTGCCCCACACGCCGGAAACCGCCGAGGCGCTCGCGGTGCACGAGGAGATCATGGCGGAGTACGATGCCGTGTTTCGTGCACTCGCCAAATAGATCGCCAGTACATCGCTTGTAGATCGCGTTCGGGATGAAGGTCGAACCGCGGTGGCTCACCGAGACTACGCTCCTCGCCATCCATGCCCAACAGGTGGAACGGTTTGGTGGGGCCCATGGCGTGCTCGATCACAACGTCGTGCTCTCCGCGTTGGCGCGTCCCCAACAGCGTTGGAGTTACGATGAGTCGGCCGACCTCGCTGACTTCGCCGGCGCGTACCTCGTGGGCTTTGCGCGGTCGCAAGGATTCAACGACGGTAACAAGCGCACGGGACTCGCCTGTGCGTTGGTCTTTCTCGCGCTCAACGGGGCGGCGTTGCACGTCAACGGCGCCGAGCTGTATGCGATCACGATGAAGGTGGCGACCAATCAGGCGGGCGACGCCGAAGTGGCTGCGTATCTGCGCGAACGATTGCCGTGAACGATACAGTCCGCACCGAACTCCAAACCACCCGCAGCTACGTGTGCAAGGCGTCGTTTGAGGTGTTGCACCACTTTTATGATCAACTGTGCCCCACCTGCGCGGCCTTCAACTACAGCAAGCGCGGTGAACTGGCCGACCTGACCGGACGTATCGCGCTGCTAACTGGTGGTCGCGTGAAGATTGGCTATCAGGCCGGCAGCAAGTTGCTGCGCGCTGGCGCACATCTGATCGTCACCACCCGATTCCCCCGCGACTCCGCCGCGCGGTACGCCGCCGAACCCGACTTTGCATTGTAGGGACACCGCCTAGAGATCTTTGGGCTGGATCTGCGCCACGCGCCCAGAGTCGAAGCGTTCTGTCACCAGTTGAACGGCCACGTTCGAAC
>JANPFJ010000115.1:0-2178 GCA_031423355.1 Gemmatimonadaceae bacterium
ATCACGTCGGCGCCGGTCCCGGTGCTCCACAGAATGGGAACGAGTCCCGCCGTGATCGCCGTGACGGTCATCATCTTGGGCCGGACCCGCTCCACGGCGCCGTGTGTCACGGCCGCGTCGACGTCTGCCCTGCTGTTCATCGTGCCGGACACGACACGGTCGCGATGTGCGTGATCAAGGTACACCAGCATGATCACGCCTGTCTCCGCAGCGACCCCAGCCAGTGCGATGAATCCGACGACGACCGCCGTGCTCAGGTTGTAGTGCAGCAGCCACATCAGCCAGACGCCACCGACCAGCGAGAACGGCAGCGACAGCATCACGATGCCGACCTCGGCCACGTTCCGGAAATTCAGGTACAGTAGACCGAAGACGATCAGCAATGTGACCGGCACGATAAGCGAGAGTCGTCGCGACACCCGCTCGAGGGATTCGAACTGCCCCGACCACTCGATCCGGTAGCCCGCCGGCAGCGTCAGCCCAGTCGCGACTTTGCGCCTGGCCTCGTCCACATAGCTGCCGATGTCGCGCCCTCGCACATCGACATACACGATGCCGCTCAGCGCGGCGTTCTCCGACTTGATCAGCGTTGGCCCGGGTACGACACGAATCGTGGCCAGCTCACCGAGTGCCACCTGCGCACCGGACGGCGTGCTCACGAGCACCTCGCGCAGCCGCATGGGGTCGCCGCGAAATGCGCTCGCGTAGCGTACACGCACTCCGTATCGCTCGCGACCGCGAATGACTTCACCGGCCTCCACGCCGCCCACCGCCGCGGCCATGGCGTCCTGCACCGCGTCCACCGTCAATCCGTACCGTGCGATGGCCTCACGATTCACCATCACGTCGAGATACCGCCCACCAACGGCGCGCTCGGCGAACGCGCTGCCTGTGCCCTCCACACCGGAGAGCAGGCCCTCGATGTCCCGGCCGATGCGGTCGAGGGTGTCGAGGCTCGGCCCGTAGATCTTTACGCCCACTGCGGTCTTGATGCCCGTGGCCAGCATGTCGAGGCGATTGCGGATCGGCATCGACCACATGTTCGCCACGCCCGGCGTGATCACTCGCGCATTCGCCTCGCTGACGATGGAGTCGTACGTCACGCCGGGCCGCCACTCGCGCTCGTCCTTCAAAATGGCAATGGTCTCGATCATCGACATCGGCGCCATGTCGGTTGCCGTTTCGGCGCGCCCGATCTTGCCGAGCACGGTGGCCACCTCGGGGATCGCCGCCAGCGCCCGGTCGCGCTGCCGCAGGACGGCCTTCGCCTGTTCGCTGCCGATCCCGGGATAGAGCGATGGCATGTCCATCATCGCCCCTTCATGCAACGCCGGCATGAACTCGCGGCCAAGCCGGTTCCATGGCAGGATCGACACGAGCAGCACCACGATCGCGACGGCGATCGTCGTCCAGCGGAATCGCAACACGAGTGCGATCAGCGGGCGGTACGCGCGCACCAGCAGCCGGTTCACCGGGTTCGCCGATTCGGGCCTGACACCGCCGCGGATGAAGGTGCCCATCATCACCGGAACCAACGTCACGGACAACAATGCGGCGGAGGCCATAGCAAGGGTCTTCGTCCAGGCAAGCGGCTTGAAGAGGCGCCCTTCCTGATCCTCCAGCGCGAAGACCGGGAGAAATGAGGCCGTGATGATCAGCAGCGACACGAATAGCGCCGGCCCGACTTCCTGTGCTGCCTGCACCACCAGATTCCAGTGCGACGCGCCTTCACGTCCGGCCGCGCGATCCGTCGCATCGCGCTCCATGTGTTTGTGCATGTTCTCGACCATCACGATCGCCGCGTCGATCATCGCTCCGATGGCAATGGCGATCCCGCCGAGCGACATGATGTTCGCCGACAGGCCGAGTGCCCGCATCGCGAGGAACGCGATGCAGAGCCCGACCGGCAGCGTGATGATGGCGACGAGCGCGCTCGAGGCATGCAGCAGGAACACCACCGCGACCAGCGCCACGATGATCGACTCCTCGAGCAGCTTCGAGCGCAACGTCTCGATCGCGCGGTCGATGAGGGATGAACGGTCGTAGCCCTCGGCGAACGTGACGCCGGGCGGAAGGGCACCGCGCAACTCCCGCATGCGCGCCTTCACTCCAGTGATGACGTCGCGCGGATTGGCACCGTATCGCATCACGACCCAGCCGGTCACGACCTCCCCGTTG
>JANPFJ010000116.1:0-5989 GCA_031423355.1 Gemmatimonadaceae bacterium
ACCCCGCCGCTGCCGCTGCCGGTCGACCCGGGTACGGGCACCGTCCCGACCCTGTCGCGCGCCACCGTCATGACCGGGCTCGGCAGCCCCTGGGACATCGCCTTCACGCCCGACGGCTCGATGCTCTTCACCGAGAAGTGCCGCGGCCTGTCGGTCCGTTTCGCGGACGGGACGGTCACCCGGATTTTCGGCACCAGTGGATCGGCGTTGGTGGCGGCCGATCTGGCGTGCGAGGGCCAGAGCGGGGTGCATGGCGTGGCGGTTGACCCGGCGTTCGCGACCAATCGGCGCGTCTATGTCTTCATGGGGTCGAATCTCACCACGCCGCGAACCAATCGCGTCGTGCGGCTGGTACTCGGCGCCGACCTGCGGTCCGCCAGTCAGCGCAGCGACATCATCACCGACATTCCGTTCAAGCATCTGGGCACCGCCAACGGCGGCGCCGGAGCGCACAGCGGCGGCCGCGTGCGGTTTGGGCCGGATGGATTCCTCTATGTCGCAACCGGCGACAATCACAATGCCACGCTGCCCCAAAGCCCGACGTTGCTCGGCGGCAAGGTGCTCCGGGTCACGACGGACGGCGCTGCCGCCGCAGGCAACAACGCCCCGTCCAACTACGACCGACGGATCTACACCTACGGCCACCGCAACGTCCAGGGCCTGACTTTCCGGCCCGGCACGGGCCAACCCTTCGTGGGCGAGCATGGCCCGAATCACAGTGACGAAGTCACGGCACTGCAGAACGGTGGCAATGCCGGCTGGGATCCGCAGAATCGCCCTGGATTGAATTGCCTCGATAACTACTGCGGATATGCCGGATCGGCGACGACGATGCCGATGACGGACCTGACCCGCTTTCCACAGGCGATGCGGCCGTCGTGGTCGAACAATGGCTCATCGCAAGGCATCGGACCGGTCGAGTTCCTGCGCGGCACGCAGTGGGGCGCGTGGAACGGCCGCCTCGCCGTCGGCATGATGGGCGGCACCCGACTCGACATCCTCGAACTCGACACGGCCGGCCTGAGCATCGGTACGACGGCCTCCGGTTTGCCGGGCACCCGTTTCCGCGGCCTGACGCAGGGTCCCGACGGCAGTCTCTACGTTGCAACGGATGCTGGCGAAATCTGGCGCGTCACTCCGACGACACGCTGACCCACCGGCGAACGGCGCAGGCGGGCTACAGCTGCCCCGTCGAGCCCCAGTTGGCGAGGAGTTCGCGGTACTCCGGTCGCTCATACCGATCGAGTCGGAACGCCGGCGCGTATGACGGCAGTGGGGCACCGGTGAGCTGCGCCGCGATCAGCTCAGCCGCTGCCGGCGCGGCCATCAGACCGTAGCCGGACAACGCCGCGTTCACGTATGCCCCTTCGACCGCGAGGGGGCCGATCAGTGGTCGATTCTCTTCCGTCTTGGTGTAGTACCCGCCGTCCACGTACACCGGCGGCAGCCGGTCGAGATACTGCGCCAGCCCTGGCGCGAGTCGCTCCATGCCACGCAGCACCACTTCCGGGTAGTAGGGATCGTCCGGCAGCGGCAGCTCGGGCAGATCGTAGCGGTGCGAACTGTGGTAGTCCCACAGCATCAGCACCGTCTGGTTCTGCCGGTACCCTTCGGGACGCAGGTGAATGCCGGCCGGCATCGGTTCCGTCAGCCATCGCGTCTCCACGCTCGACGCCAGCTCGGCGCGCTCATCGTCCGACCACACCAGCGTTTGCGCGTCATCGAGAATCACCAGCCCGGTGTTCCGGTCGATGACCCCCAGCGTGTCTTCGAACGCCACCTTGAGGTGCATCTCTGAAAACAGCGGCAGCTCGACGCCGATCAGCTGCGACAGCTGTTTCGCGAACGGCCCGGCGCAATTGATCAGCACCGGTGTCGCGATCTGCGCCGTCGTCCGGTCGGTACAGTCGACGCGGACCCCTTCCACACGAGCGCTCCGCACGTCGACGGCAGTGACACGTCCTGACAGCAGCGTCACCCCCGCCGCGCGCGCCTCGTCCAGCAGATACATGCCGAGTTGCTGCCCGCTCAGCCAACCGCAGCGTCGCGCATGCAATACCGCTACGACATCGCGGGCGAGGAATGGGAACCGCGCACGAATCGCGGCCTGATCGAGGAAGAGATCGGCGCCGATGGGGTGATCGCGGAAGCCGGTGTGTGCACTCGGCTGATAGCGCGCGGCATCCGACTCGTGGCGATAGACGCGAAGGTCGCCCGCGCCCTGTCGTCCCGCGAGCAGCGCGTCAGCCAGAAATTGCTCGCCCTTCGCGGCGCTGGCGGTGGCGTAGACGTATCCACGTCGGTTCATCAGGAACCGGTTATCGCTCGACTCGGCCCATAGCTCCAAGAGATCGATGCTGCGATTCATGAACGTGACCATCGCGTCGTCCGGCCCCGGCCACCAGTTGCGATAGGCTTCCGTGGACTTGTCGCTCGTGAGCGTCAGCGGTGGCAGCTCGTCAACCAACGTCACGTTGCGCACGCCGCGCATCGCCAGTGCGTGCGCGGTTGCGATGCCCGCGATTCCGGCGCCGCAGATGACGACATCACTCGTGCTGTGCATGCGACGAAGTTAGTGAGCGCCGCGCAATTGGCGAACGCCGGATCGGGCGCCAGACCTGCCGGCTATCGGCGGAGGTAGAGCACCGTCATCAGGATGGCCACCACCGTCGCCACGCCGGCGATCGCCCACGGCAGCCAGAATGGTGCGTTGACAAGCCGCTGCACTGCTGGCCCGCCACCGGAGTGACGCACCATCGCCGGCTCGATCAACCCCTTCACCACCTCATCACCCGTCCGCGGACGATCGTCCGGCTTCTTCTCAAGCATCTGCATGACCATCGCCTCGAGTCGCCTCGGCACGTCCGGACGGCGTGTCGAAATCGGCTCTGGCTTCTGATTGGCATGGGCCGCCATGACCACCTGCGGCAACCGATTCGCAAATGGTGGATGCCCCGTGATCATCTCGTACGCCACCACACCCAGTGCGTAGAGATCTGCGCGATGGTCGAGTGCCGGATCGCCAGCCGCCTGCTCCGGCGCGACATACGTCGGCGTTCCCAGACTCATGCCCACCTGCGTGATCCGCAACGTTTCCGCTTCGGTCGTCGTCGCGGTCAGCAATGCCTTCCCGATACCGAAGTCCAGGACCACCGCCTGCCCGTGAAAGAACATCACGTTCTCGGGCTTGATGTCGCGGTGGACCACCCCCTCCTCGTGCGCATACGCCAGCGCGCGCGCCACTTCCTCGAGAATTCCGACGATGTCGGCCGTCACCATCGGGCGCTCACGATTCATGCGCTGCCGCAGTGACTCGCCGTCCACGAAGGGCATGGTATAGTACAGATGTGGCCCCGCCTGACCGGACGACAGCAATGGCACGATGTGCGGATGCTGGAGGCGCGCCGCCAGGCCGATCTCCCGCTTGAATCGTTCGGCCGACAGTGACGCCGCCAGTTCCGGCGCCAGCACCTTGAGCACCACCCGACGCCGCAGAGCCTTCTCGGTGGCCAGGAAGACACGCGACATGCCACCACGTGGCAGCTCCCGCTCAATCGTGTATGTGTCGGACAGCGCCGACTGCACCTCGACCTGCAGCGTATCGTCCGGCATCGCTACCTCGTGCTCCGCTGCGCGGGGCGGCAAGTGGGCCACGGACGCGACGTCCCGCTGGCTCCAGGCAGCACGGCCTGTTCCCGCGACGTCCGCTCCCGATCCTCCGACGCCGCATACGCCAGCATTGCGGCCATCGTCGCGTTCTGCTTCAGGTCATCGAAGACGATCTTGTCGAACGTGTCGCGATTGGTATGCCAGGTGTACTGCCGGTACTCTGGGTAACTCGACTGCAGTCTGAAGGCCGGCGCCCCGCGACAGATGAACGAGGTGTGATCGCTGCCCGAGTTGGCCTGCGGACCGGGAAGCTGCAACCGCACACTGTCGGTCATCTCCGACGGCAGCTGCGACACCCACCGCGCCAGATTGCTGCTCGCCTTCAGAAAGCCCTGTCCTTCCAGCACCTCGACTCGCCAGGTGCCATTGTCCTGATTGAACGCCACCTGCAGACCATCGATCACATCCTTGTGATCTTCGTTGAATGACAGGGACCCGATCGTCCCCTGCTCTTCTCCACCCCAGTGCCCCGCGATGATCGTGCGCCGCGGATTGGGGTACGTCTCCTTCAGGATCCGCATCGCCTCGAGCATGATGAGCGTGCCAGTCCCGTTGTCCGTGGCTCCGGTGGCACCGTGCCAGCTGTCGAGATGCGCGGACAACAGGACATACTCGTTCGGCAACTCGGTGCCCTTGATCTCCGCGACCACGTTGAACATCGGCACTTCCGCAGGCGTGGACTGCGCGTCGACGGTCACACGGATTCGCGGGCCCTGACTGTTCGATGCCAGACGGTGCAGCAGTCCGTAGTCTTCGCACGACAGATCGAGCGACGGCACCTTCTCCGACACGGCGCCGAAGATCTTGTTGACGCCCCAGCCATTGGACCAAAGCGTCGTGCCGATCCCGATCACGCCTGCTGATTCGAGCGCGTCGATCAGCGCGCGTTGACGGTTGCCGGCCGTCGTTCCCGGCGGTACGAGCCCAATGGTCCGCTCCGAGGTGACGCGTCGGGCCTCGGTGCGCTGCGCGGTGACCTTCGCAATCGTGGCAGGGCGTGCGTACCGGTCCAGCTCCTGCGTGGCTCGGCACATCACTTCGGGCGCTGATATCAGGACGAACTTGCCCTTGATCGTCTGCAACCACCTGGTCGCCGCCGCCGCGTCAGCCAGCGCCGGGATCACCACCACATCACCCTCGACCGCCTTCGCTCCCGGTGTGCCCGGACTCCAGGCCAGCAGTTCGACGTCGAGGTTCTGCACGCGCGGCGATACCAGCTGCATGTGCACCGCGCCCTGCTGCCAGCCACGCCAGGTGCCGTAGCGTTCACGCCTGGCGCTGATGCCGAAGGTCTGGTACGTCTTCTCGAGCCAGGTCACGGCCGAGGCGTAGCCGGGCGAACCGGACAATCTCGGGCCGATGGAATCAATAAGTACCTGGCCCAGTCGCTCGAGCTGCGACTGTTCCATCCCGGCCTGCCACATCCGCTTGATGACGGTGTCAGCGGAGCGGAACGTCTGCGCCGCTGCAGTGCTCGGCAGCGCGAGGGTCGTGGCGAGGAGCAGTGACGGGAGGAGGCGCATCTGAGAGAGAGAGGGGTGCGGATGACAGGACCGGCCGGACTCGCGGATACGATACCGTAAGGTCGACGCTGGTCAGCGAAACGTCCATGTCTGCACGAATTCGGTGACGACCTTTCGGCACCTTGATGGTATCGTCTCGCATGTGCCCTTGCCACATCCCCCACTCGCGGAGCAGACTATGGCCATGCCTGCAGTCGACGGTCACCGCTGGACAGCGGACGAAGTTCGAGCGCTCCCCGAGGAACCGGGGAAGCGCTTCGAATGCGTGGACGGGGAACTGCTGGTGAGCCCTGGACCGCGGTTGCCGCATCAGTCGGCGATGCTGCTTTTCAGCCTTCAGCTGGACGCGTACTGCAGAGCGCAAACAGTCGGCTCCGTGTTCAACGGCCCCGGTGAGCTCGAGCTCGATCACTACACCCTGGTGCAGCCAGATGTGTTCGTGCTGCCGCTGGTCGATGGCAAGCGAGCACAATCGCAGGGGGCGACCGGGCATCCGGTGCTCTTCGTCGAGGTACTCTCGCCCGGCACCGCGCGATTCGACCGTGTGATAAAGCGGGGGCGCTATCAGCGCTATGGTGTGGAGTACTGGATTGTCGACCTCGACGCGCGACTGGTGGAGCGGTGGACGCCGCAGAGCGACCGGCCAGAGATGGTGTCCGGGAGCATCACCTGGCGTCCTTCAGGCGCAGCAGACGCGATCTCGATCGATCTTGATGCCCTGTTTGCCGAGGTCTTGGGAGAACGCTGACCGCGCGCTGCGCCGCCGAGGTTCTCGTCCGGTTACTCAGGCTTGGCCA
>JANPFJ010000117.1:0-24868 GCA_031423355.1 Gemmatimonadaceae bacterium
AAGGGATGACCGCGCGTCCGAGGCGTACCCCTCATAGAGCGCAATCGCCGCGTACGCAGACACCCGGGATGCGACTGGCGGACCCAGTCGTTCGCTCCGCGTGTACGCCAGCGACGTCCGCATCCACTGTGCCACCAGTTGCGGATCGGCCGGAGGCAGCGGCGCACGGCAGGCAGTCACGAGCAGCATCGCCCCGGCAATCACCACGGCACGGTGTCTGAGGCTGCGCATACGGCTCATGGCTGTCATGGAGGCGGCTCCGGGGAACGACGGTGGCAGATCCTCAAACATAGGGGAGCGCGGATGGTTCCGGCGCGACAGAGACGCTACTCTTCGGCATGCGATTCTCAGCTTTCACCCGGCACTTCGCCATCGCACTGACGGTCCTCGCGCAGCTCACCCTCGGCTGCGCGCGCGCACCGGAGAGTGCTGCGGCCGACGTGCCGGATACCGATGTTCGGAAGCTTCCAAGCGAACGAAAGCCCGGCCTCCCCGACCGAATGATGGAGGCGGCTGACGCGAGCCGCGCCCTCGGCGCGAAATCGGCACCGGTGCGCGTGCTCGTGATCAGCGACTACCAGTGCGACAGCTGCCGGCTCTGGTTCGAACAGACGCTCCCCATCGTGCGCACCGAGTACATCGAGACTGGCAAGGCGCGTCTCACCTGGGTGCACTATCCGTTGCGCGCGCACCCGACAGCCGTGCGTGCCGCCAATGCGTCACTATGCGCCGGCGTACAAGGAAAATTCTGGGAGACGAGTGCCCGGATCTTCAGCCAGCAACGCGCGTGGGCCGCCTCGCCACGCGCCGACGCAATCCTCGACTCGCTGGCGACCGCTGCGGGCACCGAAGGCTTCACACTCAGGAACTGCACCAGCAGTGACCGGATGCTGCGCCAGATTCGTCGCGACATCGACTGGACGGATACCGCAAAGGCCGGGGCGCCGCTAACGGTCATCATTGGCGCCAGACGACTGACTGGGGCCGCATCGCTGGCCCTGCTCCGCGCGACCCTCGATTCCGCAGTGTCGGGAAAATGATCGCTGGCTGAGCGGTGCAAGTCCGACATGGGTTCTCCACAACGCAACGAGGGCCAGCAGCGGAGCTTCCCGTGCTGGCCCTCGTCCATCAGCGATCAGACGGTCGTTACGGCTTCGCGGCCGGCGCCGGAACCGCCGGCGCCGCATTGAAGTCCACCGTCGGCACCTCACGCTTCGCCGCATCCGTCACTTCGAAGTATTCGCGCGGCTTGCTGCCGAGGACCTTCGCCGTCATCACCGCCGGAAACTTGCGGATATAGCTGTTGTACTCGTTCACCGAGTTGTTGTAGTCCGTCCGGCTCACCGCGATGCGGTTTTCGGTGCCCGTCAGCTCGTCCTGCAGTTTCAGGAACTGCGCATCGGAACTCAGCTTCGGATAACTCGTCACGAGCGTCAGCATGGGCACCACGGCACGCGTCAACGCATCGTTGGCGCTGGCCAGTTCGGCCGGATTGGCGCCACCCGGACGTGCCAGCGCGCCGGTCAGTCCGCTCTGCGCTTTTGCCACCGCGGTGAAGATCGACGACTCCTGCGTCGCAAACCCCTTGACGGTGTTGACCAGATTGGGAATCAGATCAGCACGGCGCTGCAGCTGCACCTCGATTTCCTTCTGCGACTTGGCCGCCGTCTCATCGAGCGTCTGAATGGTGTTGTAGCCGCAGGCGCCGAGCGCCAACGGCAGGAGCAGTACCGCGCGACGCAGCCAACGCGCCCGCGCGCCGCGCACTGTGTCGGGTCGAGCCATCGTCATTGCACGCATTGTTTCGCTCTCTCGAAGTTCAGAAGTGTTCGGCACTGCCTGTCGCAGCACCGGGGACCAGCACGTCACACCGCTCATGGCGTGACACCAGCCGATCGGGCGCTCCCACCCGCCCGATCGAGATGCGCCACCAGGCGCCCCATCGCATCCAGCACTCCGGTCAGCACCGGCGTGACCTCGGTCACCGGAATCTTCACCTCGCGCCGCGCGTGCTGCACGAGCCGTTCGAACGGCCGCACATCGAACCCGGCCAGCGTGGCGACCTCGCGGCTCAACTGCAGATAATCCATCGGCGGCGCCTGCCCGGACACCCGGGACACGCCACGGAACAGTACCATCATCGTCGACACGCCATTCAAGAGCAATTGCAGATGCGCCGCCGGGTCGTCGCCAACCGCCATGATTGCCCGCCGGAGCTGCAGCAGCTTGCCCATCGTCTCACGCTCGACGTGCAGCCGCAGATCGGCGGGCCTGACCGTCACCCCTTCAAACGGCGCGTCTCCGAAGAGCACCTGATGTCGGTGCAGAATGTCGGCGTACTCCATCGCAAAGATGTCCGACGAGGAGCGCCATTCGTCGAGCGTCAGCAGCAACGGCGCGGGATTCCCCGCCTTGGTCCAGTTCTGGACGGCAGCCGACTTGTGCAGCAGCGAACTCAGCGACACAGACTGCACGATGATCAGCAGGTTTGTGTCCGACTGCCCCGGCAGCACTTCGCCGGCGACAGCCGAGCCGAAGCGCACGATGACGCGGAGCGCCTCGCCATAGAGCGACTCGATGGCCGCGACCATCTCGCCGACGGCCATCTCGCTGGCCACTGCCGAATTTTCTGCTTTCACCGTGGTCACCAGTCCGATCCTCCGCCACCGCCGCTGAAGCCACCGCCACCGCCGAAACCGCCGAACCCCCCGCCCCCGCCCCCGCCCCCACCCCAGCCGCCACCGCTCCCCCAGCCACCACCGCCGAGGTTCGGAAGAACGACTGGAATGAAGCCGCCTCCACCCCCGCCGCGGCCACCGCGACCGCGACCGGCGCGAGAGAGCAGAAAGATGATGATGAAGATGATGATCAACACGACCAGCGGGTTGATCGAACGTTCAGGGGCGGCCCGAGCCTGGCGTCGCGGCACCAGCGTGGTGTCCAGCGCAAAGCCGAATTCCTGCGCAAAGCGCTGGGCCACCAGTGTGGTCACCACGGTCAGACCGCGGGCATAGTCCTGCTCGCGAAAGAACGGCGTGGCCTCGCGGCAAATCTCGCCAGACATGCCGTCGGTAATGAAGCCTTCGCTGCCCTGACCAACCTCGATCCGGCACGACCCCTTGCCGCTGCTGTTGGACTCCTTCGGCACGAGCAGGATGACGACACCAGCGTTCCGCGACCGATCGCCGATCCCGGCTTGTTGCCCGACCTTCCACTGCCGTCCGATCTGGAGTGCGATCTCCGACGCCTGCCGGTCGCCGATGTCCGCCATCGTCACGATGGCGATCTCACCGCCGCTCTTCGCCTTCACATCCTCGGCGATCCGCGTCATCAGCGCGATTCGATCAGCCGGGAGGATGTTGGCGAAGTCGCTGACGTACCCGATGGGGGCCGCCGGGATCGTCACGCCCTGAAGAAGGGCAAAAACACCGGCGACGAGCGCCGAGAGGTAGTTCATCGAATGGGCAAATGGAGACACTGCGCAATCACCGGAATAATACGCGCCGCCGCTCCTGAAGTGTCACCCTGCGACACTCGCCGATCGTACCGTGACAGCCATCTCGCGTTTCGGCGTGTCCCGTGGGTTGCCCGGCGGCCGAGCGCGGCACTTTCCCGTGAGTGCCGGAACAGACCCTCGACGGAGTAGTTTTCGCCTTTCATCCTGACCCGCTGACCATGACTCTCCGTCTCGTTCTTGGCGCCCTCTCGGCTGCCCTGCTGATCGGTTGTGCACAGACTGCCGAAAGTGCGACACCCGCGGTCGCAGCCGCTGCGCCTGGCGTTGCCACCTACGGCCCCGACAAGCTCCCGGTCGCGCTCGACACTGCGTTGCTGCGCAAGGCCGACGCCGGTCGAATCGCTGGCGACTCGAGCGCCAAGGTCATGGTCCTCGAGGTCAGCGACTTCCAGTGCCCGTACTGCAAGAACTTTCACGACTCGACGTACCGCACGCTGCGCGCCGCCTACATCGACAACGGCAAGGCGCGCATGGCCTATGTGAACCTGCCCCTCGGCAGCCACCAGAACGCCTGGCCGGCGGCAGAGGCGGCGATGTGTTCATCCGCACAGGGAAAGTTCTGGACCATGCACGACTCGCTCTTCGACGCGCAGGATCGATGGGCCACCATCGCCAGGGCCGACACGATGTTCACCCGGTTTGCGGGCACGCTGCAGCTCGACATGAAAGCCTATGGCGCCTGCATCTCCACTCACGCCACGCGCCCGCTGATTGCCAGTGACGCAGAGCGTTCTTCGGGGGCAGGCATCAACGGCACGCCGGCTTTCATCATCGGCGACAGCGTGCTCGCCGGCGCCTATCCGTTCCCGTATTTCAAGCGCGCGATCGACGCGGCGCTGGCCGCCCCGCGCCGCTGACTGGCGCACCGTTGCAGGCGCGATGAATCCGCTGCTCCGCGCGCTGTACGCGGGCGCCGGCGCAGTCGCACGCGCCGCAGTCCTGACCGGACTTCCGGGCGATGGCAAACTGGCCCGCACCGTCGCCGGGCGTCGGGGACTGATCGAGCGCTATCAGGCGTTCGGCCGCAGTGCGCGTGCGTCGAGCCGGCCGCTGGTCTGGTTCCACGCACCGAGCGTCGGCGAAGGGCTGCAGGCAGCGCCCGTCATGCAGCGACTGCGCGCCCAACGCCCCGACCTGCAGATCGCCTACACGCATTTTTCGCCGAGTGCGGCATCGTTCGCACAGCGCACCGGCGCCGACTTTCGCGACTACCTGCCGTTCGATACGATGGTGGACATGGCTGCGGCTCTCGACGCACTGCAGCCGCGCGCGCTGATCTTCAGCAAGCTCGATGTCTGGCCAATGCTGGTCGAGCAGGCGCAACGACGCGGTGTGCGGCTCGGCCTCATCAGCGCGACGCTGGCCGAGGGCTCTGGCCGCCGCCGGGGGCTGGCGGCCGCGCTGGCCCGCGACGCATATGCGGCGCTCGATGCGGTCGGGGCCATCGATGCCGCTGATGCCCGCCGGCTGGTCGACATTGGTGTGCGAGACAGTGCGGTACGCATCACCGGCGACACGCGCTACGACCAGGTCTGGGCGCGCGCGACAGCCGTGACGACATCCGCACCGTGGCTCGATCGGTTTCGCGGAACGCCGCGCACGACACTGGTGGCCGGCTCCACCTGGCCGTCCGATGACGCGGTGCTGCTGCCGGCGTGGGTCGAGCTCGCGAAGCGGACTCCGGGCCAACTGCGGCTGATTATCGCGCCGCATGAGCCGACACCGACGCATCTGGCACCGATTGAATCGTGGGCGACCAACTCGGGCCTTCGCTGCGCCAGGCTCGATACTCGAGATGATGCCGGAGCCGATGTCGTGCTCGTCGATCGGGTTGGCGTACTCGGCGACCTCTACGCACTGGCCGACACCGCCTTCGTCGGCGGCGGCTTCCACTCGGCGGGACTGCACTCAGTGCTCGAACCCGCAGCGTTCAGCTCACCGGTCCTGTTCGGCCCGCAGTTCACCAACAGTCGTGATGCCGAACTGCTGGTCAGTGATGGCGGCGGCTTCGCCGTAGCGGACACGCGTGCACTCGTCTCGCGACTGACGACACTGATGGATCCTGTTGACGCCGGCTACCGCCGCACCGCAGGCCTCGCGGCGCAGCACCGCGTTGAAGTGGGGCTCGGTGCAGCTGACCGCGCGACGGAGCTGGTACTCTCTCTGCTGGGTTGATTCGGCGGCGAGAGTTGTTGTGCTAGGGAAGCTTGGTATCACATGCGTACATTTCCTTGCTGTCGTCGGCAGAATCGCCAACGGTGACGGTGATCACATATCGGTCACCGGGAATCACCGCCCACGTCAGGCGGGTCCGTTGTTCGGCGATGCCGCGTCGCCACTCGCGCGCAACGAATTGGCCCGCGAACAGATAGGCTGGCGGACCGAGCGGATCGGAGCATCGTTCAGCCGGCCCCGCCAGACGTTCCAGCTGCCGCAGCAACTCACCGACCCTGCGAGTGAGCGCCACGGTATCGACGACCCGCTCATCCCAGATCACGCGTCGCACGCGCTCGTCGCCGTCACGTGTCGACAGACTCCCGCCCAGTTCCAACGCGATCTCATGCGCTGCCGTCAGGCTGAAGCGACGCGGCACAAGCGCCGATGTCAGCGGCGTTGGCCAGATGTGCGCGAGCTGCGTGACCGGTCTACCGACAGTCACGGCGACGCGCAAGAAGCTCTCAAAGGCGACTTGTGGTGTAAGCGGTGCGGCTTGCGCCGTGGTGGCCGCCTGTGCGCGGACGACCCCGGCGAGAACCGTTGCGGCGGCGAACAGGAGAGTGCGGGCGGGCATGGCGCTGGGGAAGTGAAAGGGTGGGGCGCAAGGGTGGGTGCCGCTTCCTGATGTTCGGGTGCACGCCGCATGGCGCGCACCCGCTGCAACGTTCGAAACGTGCGTCACGTGGCCGTCATCTCACTGATCCCGCCAATCCTCTGGCAGGCCATCCGGATTGGGCGGCGGCGTGCGTCCGCCCGGTCCTGCTGCGGGCGGTGCGGCGTACGGATCAGTGACCGTGATCCGCCCGCCGGAGATCGAGTTGAAGAGCATATGGCCGCAATCGCTGCCAAATCCGTCCGCTGCCGCCATCGCGGCACCGACCGCACCATTCCGGCCGAATGCCAGACCTCGATACGGAACAGTGGTGAACTCGGCCTCCGCAAATGCCGTCACCAGCTCGATCACCATATCCAGCGTCTGGTTGTTGGAGAATGCCCAGCTACCCTGCCTGATGAAGTTCTGATACAGTGTGCAGCCGTATACTCCACCGGCAAAGAGTTCGGCCTCCTGATTTGCACCGAAATAGTCCCTCGCGCGAATCTTTGCCCTGGCTTTCGCTACGAGTATCGAGTCCGCGAAGAATTGGTTGATCGCGGCGCTCGCGGACGGATACCTGCTCGGGTTCAACCGCATCAACTCACCGGCGTACTTCAGAAGCGCCCGCTGCTCACGTGGTGAGAGTGCCGCCCACCACTCAGCGTTCACGCCAGGCGGAGCCGGAATCGGGTCCGGCTCCGCGACGTAGACCGTCTCGGCCGTATACGATACCTCCGGCGAATTGAAGCAGTACGCCCGATCTGCGCCATAGGACAACGGGAACTGCATCTGCTGCATGATATCCCATGGCATGCCGTTGTACGTCGCCGTTACACGCACACCAGCAAGCTGCGGCGGCGTGGACAACGACCTGGCGCGCGATGGCTGCGTACTCGCGCATGAAGCACCGGACAGTGACATCACCTGCGGGCGAACCATTGCCTCAGGGGCCATCGGATCGTTCTGACAGGCCGCGAGCAGCGCGGCGCCACAGAGCAGCAGCAGTCGCCAGGCCGGTGCGGGCCGTTGGCGCGGTGTCGGAGTGGTCGATCGCATTGTTGTCGTCTCCAACCAGAGTCGATCACAAGCGGTATGCGCTTCTCTGGTGACGCGTACACCGCATCAGCCATGACGCATGACTGACGCGGCCACAGTGCACCAGACACCGTCCAATGCGGGTTCCGGAATTACGCACCCGGTCGCAGAACGACGCAAAAGCCGAATCGGCAGCTCACGCATGTGCGCGAGGCACCATCCGGTGGCGAATTCTCACCCATGCGCGATGGTATCAGCCCTCACCGCGTCCACACCACGATCGCACCACAATCCGTCTGACCATTCGCCAGCTCAGCGGGGACCTGCGGTCCGGTGGTATATACCTCGATCGCACGCACATCCTGAATGTTCACGATCCGGTCGATCGTCAAGCCGTCCTGCAGCTTGATGTAGACGCCATCGAGAATGAGCGGCAAGGGACAAACGCCGGGCCCCTGTCCACCGGCCATGCGGAATCCCCGACCCGCGATCGTATTGCCGTTGGCGCCGCCGCCATACACCGTCACACCATTGCGCCCGCGCAACACGTCGCTGAGTTGTGAGGCATTGCGACGCAGCAACTCGTCGCGTTCGATGAAGATGCCGGTCCCTTTCGCCGCGCGCTCGTAGAATCCGCGCATCTTGGCGTCACGCGACAACGCATTGTCGCGCACCGTCACCGCGGCGAGTTGCTGTCCGGCCGGGCGCAGCTTGATCGTCGCGGTCACAGTTCGACCGCCGACACCCGTGATGGGGAAGTACTCGGCCAGATAGCCCAGCTTTCGGGCGCGCACGAACAACAGACCGGGATCGAGCCCCATCAGGCGGAATCGTCCAAGGCTGTCCGACATCGTCCGGGTCGCGGTCGCGGCTTCCTCGATGATGGCACCGAAAATTGGTGCGCCACTGGAGTCGATGATCGTACCGCGGAAGGTGACTTTCCGACCGTTCACCTGCCCGGCTTCAGGGGCCACGTCCCGCTGGGCCGCACGCGCCGTGTCCGCTGGCGCGGCACCGCTGTCCGGCATCGGCGGTGGGGGCAGACTCACGAGTGTCAGTTTCACCGAGACCGTCACCGCTGCGGCGATCTCGAAGTCGAATTCCAGCGTGCTGAATCCCTCCCTGCTCACCTCGACCGACGCGCGCCCGGCGGGAACCCCAGACAGGCGAAACACCCCACCGGCTTCACTGACGGTGCTGAGCGTGGTGGCCGGGATCCCGACGCGGGCCCCCTCGACCGGAATCCCTCCCTCATCAACGATCGTCCCTGTGATCGTCGCAGTTGCCGGCGCCGCAGGCTTCGGCTGTCCCGAAAGACCCAGCGGGAATACGGCGCTGGTCAAGCCGATCAGCAAGGGAGCAGCGTGACGAAGCAGTGAGCGGCGCATCATGTGCTGGATTGGCTGATGTTCGTGCGTTTGATTCCTGACAACCCTCTTGCAAGATAGCCGTGCCCTGTCGCTCTGTCCTGACCTTCGTCGCGATCTCGATCGGTGGCAGCCTCCATGCTGACACCCTCATGGCGCAGGCGCGTTCCTGCCGCCTGCAGGTCGAGGCGGTGGCCGCGGGTACCGGAGCGACGATCGCAGGCGCAGAAGTCGTGGCCGGAGGAGCGTCAGTCCTCACCGACTCGTCAGGCCGTGCGGTCATCGTCGTCGTCGGCGCGGGCACCTATCCGATGCTCGTTCGCCGCGTTGGCTTCCGCCCCCTGCGCTCGATGGTCGCGAGCGAGTGCGAGTTTCTCCCGACCGTCGTGCGCGCCGAGCTCGTCGTCCTCACTACGACCCTCGAGGGGGTCACCGTGCGCGCCGATGCCGTCAGGAAATACTCCGGCCCGATGGCAGGTTTCTGGGAACGCCGCGCGCGTGGGGACGGAGTTTTCTTCACCGCGGCACAGATCGATCAACGCAACGTGCAACGCCTGACCGATTTGCTGCGCACCGTGGCCGGCTGGGGCGGAGCGCGGCAGGCCGAGGTACTGTCCGATGCGCTCGTCAGGGGAACGGCCATTCGGACGGGGGCCTTGTCGCGCGACGCCGCGCGAGCCTCGGCCAGCAAGTGTTTCCCGACAGTCGTCATCGACGGCATGGCGGCTACGATGGGCGAGCTGAACGTGGATGGTATCGACCCGCGATCGCTGTCCGGCGTGGAAGTGTATGCCGATGCGTCACGGACACCGTCCGAGTTCTGGGGGGTCGCCGGCCAGGGTCGATGCGGCGTCGTTGCAATCTGGTCGCGGTCGATGGACAACCTGCGCCATACGCCGCTCGAGCAGCAGATGGCGCTCATCGACACCGTCTATGACGCCGCGGAGGTCGACGAGTCGGCGCGTATCGATGATGCGGTCGAGTTGCACGTCGTCTATCCGGCGGAATTGCGCCGAAAGCAGGCGTACGGTACCGCGACCGTCCGTCTGGTCGTCCTGCCGACCGGTGAGCCATTCCTGCGTGACGTGACACTGGTGCAGAGCACGCATCCGGCGTTCGGCTCGGCTCTCGTGGATGCGGTCAACACGTTGCGTTTCGTGCCCGCCAGGCTCGGCGGCCGCGCGGTCAGTCAGCGCGCCGAGCTGACGGTGCGCTTCGAACCGAAGGGTGCTGCGGTTCGCCGCTGAAGGTGCACGCCAGGGCCGAAACGCAACAACGCGCGTCGCCGGATCGGTTCGGCGACGCGCGTTGTTTGTCAGCATGTTGCGCAGCAATGTGTGCGGATGATTACAGCCCCGCTGACCGCCAGGGTCAGACGCGCCCCGCAACAGGGTTACTTGCGATCGATCGGCTGCGTGTTGAATGCCCGGCCGTCCACAAACCAGCGCAAGGCCGGCAGGGTGTCGGCGGCAGTGGCACGGGTCGCGGCCGTTGGCGCCGGGAACGCGATGACACTGAGTACGCTGCCACCGACGCGCACACCGCTCAACGGGTTCCGCTCGAGGGTGCCCGCTTCCCCGTTCGGCCCCTGCGCAGACAGAATGACCGTGGGTGCGGCAACGACGCGGACGCGTGCCGCGATCGAATCGGCCACCGCGCGGATCGTGTACGTGTTGCCGGTCGAGCCGCGGTAGGCCAGCCCCGCAAAGGTCGGCGTGGCCGGGAGCGCATCGGTTGCACGCCGGGTTGTCAGCACATCGACCCCATTGACGCCGGTGGCGAAATGGAGCGCGCGGACAGCGATGCTCGTACCGAGCACGGACGGCGTCGGCACCGAATCAAGGACGACCGCAATGCTGTCGGCAGTCGCCGGATTGGCGCGGCCGAAGTGCACGATCGTGTAGTACGTGTTGGCATTCAGGGTCACCGCCTGATCGATCAGCGGAGCACCACCCGCAATGATCACTGACGCCGCGGCGTTGAGCATGAACGCACGGAATGTCCGCTGGCCCGGCGCGTAGCCCTGATACGCCGACGCGGTGCGGAACGCCGTGCCGTTCGCATCGAGGGCGTTTTCCAGCTTGTCGGTAAACCGGTAGATGATGATGCCGGTGTCCGGAATCGCGTTGACCACGCGAACGTATGCCAGTTCCTGCTTGGCATTCACCGTCGGGCCATCGGACTCACCGCAAGCGACCAGCGCGCTGACCGTCAGCGCCGCGAGCACAGTGCGGCTGAATGCCGTCGTGTAACGAGAGAGTGTCATTGGACCAGAGAGAAATAGGGACAGCGAGCAGAACGCTCGCGAGTTACTGCTCGCCAGGGAGCCCACCACCGGCCGGCGGACTGTCGCCGCCACCGAAGAGGGACCGGGTCACGATGAATGCCACCAGACCGCCGATGGCCGAACCAACCGCAAATCCTGTCTTCGATACGGACAGCCGCTTGTTGCGGATGTCACGTAGCTGACCGCTGCTCACCACCAGTCGCTCGCCCGTCCACTTGGTGACCGATTGGTTGATGTAGCGCACCGATGCAACGTTGACCGTCAGCGTCGAATCGCGTCTCTCCACGAGCTCGCCTTCCAGCGAGAGCGCGTCCGGGCCGATGCGATCCACGAAATCCGCTCGGCCACGCTCATTCAGCAGCACTTCGACGGTCTGACGACCATTTCCCCGCGCCTGCGGCATCGGACCATACTCGTAGCACCCGGCGCACAGCGCGGCGAGTGCGACGGGAGCGATCCGAGCCAGGCCGCGGCTGCAGACCACCGACACGGGGGATGACATCAGACGGCTCAGAAGAAGTACGTCGTCGGCGCAGCCTGACGGCGCAGACCGTTGTAGGCAATCTTGTTGCGCGAGTTCATTTCCTGAATCGGCACCGGCCACTCGAGTGGCGTGCCTTCCACCAGGTCACCCCAGCCGCGATTGTCGATGAACCACTGCGAGTAGCCAGTGAACGCCGACTCCATCCGCTTCTCGTACTTCATCGCCTCGAGCACCGAACCGCAGGCGGTCGTCGTGAGCGACACCGGAACCCGTGGCGTACACGACGCACCACCGATCAACGGCGCAGCCGCGGTACCGCCAGGCACCACCGTGGCGCCCACCGGGATCGCCGGCAGACCGTTCGCCGTCCGCGACGCGTTGATGAGGGGAATGGCTTCCGCCGTTCGGTTCAGTCGAATGAGTGCTTCAGCGCGCAGCATGGCGATCTCGCGGAACGACATCAGCGTCCAGGTGCCAACGCCGGCGGCATCATTGATCGGACGCCAGCGGAAATTGTCGTAGTTCGAGTTCGCCCATGGGCTGCCGTTGTCATTGATGTCTTCACCGCTCGGACGATTCCGGAAGTAGACACCCGTCGCTGGCACCACCGGTGACTGAGACGCCTGCTGCGCGGCGCGCGTCGCGCCTCGCGGCCAGCGCGTGTCTGCCGTCTGCACCAGGAACCCGGTGCGGGCGTTCACGAAGGCTCCGACCGCGATGTAGCTGTTGTAGGCGCCGGTGGTGTCGGCCATGCCGTAGTACAGCATGGGCATCTGGTGCCAGCCACCGAAGGTCGCCAGCTGCCCGATGGTGCCCGAGATCGACCAGCCGACCGATCCGTCGAGTGCCACGGTCAGATCGGTGGCGATTCCGTTGGCGGCATCCGCCTCGACCAGCGTCCAATCCGCCAGCGCACGTTCCGCTGGTGTCCGTGCCACACCGGCGCGGAACCGGGCTTTCAGCGAGCGCGCAACCTGAATGAATCGCGCCGACGTCAGGGCCGAACCGTTGATGAACTCGCTGCCGAGAATCGGGAACGCCGACGCATTCGTCGTGTTGCTCGCAATGGCGATGGCCGAATCCAGCATCAGCAGCGCGTTCGTCACCACCGCGTTGGCGCCCGAGAGCACTGATTCATCGGTCGTATCAGGACGAATGACTGCGGCCGAATCGTACATCAGCCCCAGGTTGCCCTGCGCGTAGCCGATTACGAAAAATCCGAGCGCGCGCGCCTTCGCGGTTTCCACATCCGGCCGGTTCAGGCCGCGCAGCGCCTTGATGCCGTTCGCTGCCTGGCGACCGAAGCGCGTGAAGAAGCTCAGATCGCGGAAGTTGCCCGCGAACGTCGTGTTCCCCAGCTGGTTGTCGATGATCTGACGCGGGATGCCGGTGCGAAGCCCCATGCCGGAGTTCGCCAGCGACGAGCTGCTTTCCCCAGACGAATTCATCGCCTGTGGCATCAGGGCATCGAGCGAGGCGTACTGCCCCTGAAAAATGCCCTGGAACGACTTGCCGATGACCTGCTGAATGCCCTGCGGCGACTTGAACGCGGCGTCGACGTCCACCACGTTCGGATTGGTCACCGCCAGCGCACCATCACACGCCGCGAGCAGTACGGCGCCACACAGCGCCGAGAGTCGGAAGTAACGGTTCATCATTGATAGACTCATAGGTGGAGACTGCGGGACGAGCACACCGCCGGTGCGGCAGTGCGCTCAGCCCTGCAGCGGCTCAGAAGGTCGAGCCAACCGAGAATGTGAACGTGCGAAGGTTCGGGAACGCGAAGCGATCGACGCCATTGAGCACCGGTGAACCGAGGTTGCCACCGGAGAGGCCCGTTTCCGGGTCGAAGCCGAGGTAGTCCGAAATCGTGAGCAGATTGCGGCCCACCAGACCCACGGTCCAGTTCCCGACACCGCCGAGGCGTCCGACCCGATACGTCACCGCCACCTCACGAAGCTTGGCGTAGGTCGCCTTGAACGTGGTGTAGCCATTGGCGCCAAGCTGATCGTAGAACCCGCCGACGCCATTCGGATTGCCGCCGACCGTGTTCGCTGGCGAGCGGAAGGTGTAGCCCAGTGGCTTGGCCGTCTCCGGCGTCTTGTCGTTCTGATCCTGCTGGCGAGTCTGGAAGTCACCCAGTGCCCAGGCGTAGCCCTGATTCCAGACACTCTGCCCAACACTCGCCGTCAGCAGCCCGAAGACGCTCAACCGCTTCCAGGTGACCGTGTTGGCGATGCTGTAGTTGTAGTTCGGAATCGTCCCACCAAGCTTGGTCTGTGCTGGCGTCCCCGTTGAATCACGGATCAGCATCGGCATGCCGTAGCTGGTCTGCTGTCCCCAGGGCGACGTGGCACCCGGGTTGCGGGCGGTCCAGTAGTTCCGCGCGAATGCATCGGCCTGCGACAGTCCGCCGGTCCAGACGACCCGGCCTTCGTTGTTCGTTTCATACTGACTGCCCGATCCGTACGCACCGCACTGGCTGGCGAAGTTCGCCGGCAGCTGGCTACAGGTGCGCACCCATTCGCGGCCGTAGAAGGTGCCGAGCTTCTCACCCTCACGGAACAGGAACACGTTCTCGGCCGCCTGGAAACCACCGAGGCCACCG
The DNA here is from genome assembly GCA_031423355.1 of Gemmatimonadaceae bacterium. Lineage (GTDB taxonomy): Bacteria > Gemmatimonadota > Gemmatimonadetes > Gemmatimonadales > Gemmatimonadaceae > JACMLX01. Next base: position 14,111 of record JANPFJ010000117.1, read on the forward strand.
GTGAACGACGGCACACCAAGCTGCGTGATCTGCGAGCGGACGCGGTCGAAGTTGATTCGCACCGACCATGACAGGTCGGCACGGGTCAGGATCGGAACGTTGAGGCTCGCTTCGATGGTCTTGTTCTCGAGCGTGCCCGCATTCCGCCACTGCGTGCCGAAGCCCGTCACGGTCGGTACAGGCACCGGCAGGATCTGATTGCGCACTTCGGAGTGGGCGTAGTTCACCGTCAGGCCGTACTTGTTCAGCACTTCCATGTCGAGACCGAACTCCGTCTCGGTATTGATCTCGGGACCGAGGTTGCGGTTGCCGAGCAACGATGGCGCAATGACGCCGCCAGTGCCGACACTGAAGCTTTCGTACTGCGCCGGGAAGCTCGGCCGTCCACCGGCGGTGCCGATGGATGCGCGCAGCTTGAACTCATTCACGCTCTTCGCAAACCACCACGGTTCGAGCGCCGCACGCCAGGCGATGGATCCGCGGCCAAAGGTCGCGTAGCGATTGTCCTTGCCGAACAGCGATGATCCGTCGCGGCGGATCAAGCCGCTGACGATGTAGCGGTCCGCGTAGTCGAAATCGAGGTTCGCGAACATGCCGATGCCGGCGATCGTCTGCGTCGAGGAGCCCGCACCGATGTTCTGGATCAGCGCGCCGGAATTCTGCACGCCAGGGAACGGAATGTTGTCACCGGCGTTGCTCAGCGAATTGAAGTCCTGCTGTTCGAACAGGTAGCGCAACGTCGCCTTCGAATTCAACCGGCCGATCGTCTTCCGGGCCGTGGCGTTGAAGCTGGCGTTGTACGACTGGTCGTTGAAGCCGATCCGGAAAATCGTGCCGAGGTTTGCGGCGCTGGCGTTGGGACCGCCGGTCCGGAAGCCACGATCCTGGACCTGGAACACACTGCCATTCGAGCGGTCGTAGCCGAACTGCGCCTGAAAGTCGAGCCAGATCGTCGGGGCGTACTTCACGTCGACGTTGCCGAGGAAACGGTCGCGTGAGTCGTTGCGGGTGCTGTTGGCAAACGAGTAGAGCGGATTGCCGTTCGTCGTCGAGCCCGGGTTCGGGCGAACGAAGAGCCGGCCGAGATCGTCGCGCCGGTTCAGGTCGACGAACGCCGGCACACGCGTCAGGCCGAAGAAGCCGGTGACGTTGCCACTGCCAACCTCGGAGCCAGACTGGTTCAGGCCGTCCTGATCGAGACGGCTGTAGAACGAGTTGATGCCGACGGTCCACTTGTCGTTGAAGCGCTGTGAGACGTTCAGGCGCAGCGTGTTTCGCTTCAAGCCGTTCAGGTACTGAATCGAGCCCTGCTGGTTCGTGTTGCTGACGCTGGCGAAGAAATTCGCGCCGGCGAAGCGTCCGGTGGCGTCCAAATTCGAGTTCGAGAACGCGCCGTTGGTCACGGTGCTCGAGATCGGATCGTACTGCACCGGGAAACGGTCCAGCTGGTACAGGTTCACCAGGCGATCACGGCCCGGGCCAAGGGCGATGCCGCCATCGTACCGATACGAGCGTGGCGCAACCGCGAAATCACCGCCAGCCTGATTGATTCGCTTCGCGTCTGAGTAGATGTCCACCAGGCGCAGGCACGGCTGATTGTATCCGGTCTCAAAACCGCTGCCCGCACTCGCGCCGGCTTCACACTGCAGCGACTTGGTCTCGTCGAACTGCAGATACGTGGACTGCGCCAGCGGGAAGGTGTTTTCGATGTCACCAGCACCCGCTTCCGAGCGGAATCCAAAGCGCACCGTGTTGTCGCCAGCGCCCTTGCCCGACTTGGTCGTGATCTGGATCACGCCGTTGCCGGCCCGGGCGCCGTAGAGCGAGGCCCCGGCGGCACCCTTCACCACTTCGATGCTTTCGATGTCGAGCGAGTTCAGGTCGGGGAGCGGACCCTGAAGGATCACGCCGTCGACGATGTAGAGCGGGTCCTGGCTGCGGCCAGAGGCGTTCAGCGATGTCGGACCACGCAGCAGCACGGCCGGCTGTGCACCGGGACGGCCGGAGTTCGACACGATGTTCGCGCCAGGCACCTTGCCCTGCAGCTGCGTGAGCGGATTCACGCCGGCCACCGGCATGTCCTTCTCGTCCACGCGTGAAACGGCAAACGGCACCTTCGTCTGCTCGGTGGCACCCGTCACACCGGTCACGACCACCTGGTTCAGGCGGTTGACGTCGGCCACCAGCACGAAGTTCTGCGTGATGACGCCAGGGCGGAGCACCACTGGCTTCGAATCAGGCTTCTGCCCGATCGCCCGCGCGCGCAGCACGATCGTCTGCCCTTTGACGCGCGCGCCGGGAACGACGATCGTGAAATTGCCGGCGGCGTTGCTCCCGGCCGAGCTGCCAAGTTCAGTAATGAAGACGTTCGCGCCTTCGATGGGTCGGCCCTGTTCGGACGTCACCTTGCCCTGAATGGTTGCGTTCTGCGCCTGTGCCACCACCGCTGTGCCAACCAGCAGTGCGAGGACGGCAGCCGCGCGAGGCAACCCTGCCCACAACGTACGTGTCATTATCGGGACTCCTGGAATCCGGTCGCACGTGGACATCCGTCGGCTGGTGAATCCGTCGCCGTGATCTTCCGGCGACGTCACCCCGGCAGCCGACCCCCCGGGGTGGAACACTCTTCATTCCATGGCGTACCATGACAAAACTTCAGACCACGTCTCACGTAGTCTGCAGAGAAGTCGAGATATCGTGCGTGGTGACTGTACAGCTTTAAGCCATCAGTCAGGTGGTCCCGCCACCTGCCATTGCAAACCGGGAATTGCCTGTCAGACGCTGGGCGCTGCGTCGCCGCGCGCACCAGCCCGCCTGAGCCTTGAAGCTTATCCATTCAGACCGCTTGATACAACCCGAACTCTCGATCGGTAGTCTGTACGATCAGATCCAGACAAATTTGGAATCGGCTGTGCACGGCTTTTGTTCCGATCACGCGGCGGCTGGTCGCGGATAGACTCAGCCCGGCCAGCGGTCGGTCAGATGGGGACGCGGCTCCCAGGAAGCTCGTCGCAGGACTGCCGACCGATGGCTAGCTAATCCTTGAATCCGGCGTCAGGCCGGCCTGCGACCTGCGAGCAGGTCCGCCAGCACCGAAGCGACCTTGCGCAATGCGGCTGGCTTTCGCAGAATGACATCCGCGCTGGCAGACTCGACAGGAAAGTCGTCATCCCCCGTCAGCATGACCACCAGGGGCGCTGACGCCCCCCGCTCCTTGAGCCGCGACAAGAGCGTCCAGCCGCTCAGCCCCGGCATATTGGCATCCAGCACCGCCAGCGCCGGATGCACCGCATCGATCATCGACGCCGCCAGCACCCCGTCGCGAGCCAGATGCACTTCATACCCGGCCGCCTCCAGATACGTCTGCAGCACGTCCGCCATCTCCGCGTGATCCTCGGCCACCACAATCCGGGGCCGCACCGAGGGCAGGCCCTCGGGTGTGGCAGCGGCGGTAGCTCCTGGGGTGGCGGAGAGCTCAGACATGAAGATGGACGGTACCACGGGGGCGAGACTGAGAGAGCGGGACGGCGAGGCGGCGTACGGCGACTCTCGCACCAACCGTGCCGGAACCAGTGGCATGACCCAAAAAACACCGCGTCCCGCCCGGCAGATGCCAGACGGGACGCGGTTATCGAACGCTGAACGCCAGGTTACGGCGCCGCGGTGATCTGGCCCCGGATCTCCCCGCCGCCATTCCTGCGGGTGTGGACGTTCACGTAGGAGGTGCCCGCGTTCATGCGAACAAGGAGCGAGTCCCAGGTGAATGGAGCCACGAACGCCGTGCCCGCGCGTGACAGACGACCCACGCGAATGACGCCGTTCACTGCTGCTGCCGTCCCGGCACCCGTCCCCGGTGCACGAGCTGCCTCCGTCGGGAAGAACCAGGCCATGATCGGGCCATTCGAACCGGCCGCCGCCGCATGGACATGCGCCATGGTCAGCGAATCGAGCTGGGACGTTGTGGCCAAGGTGTACAGGATGGTCACGGAGTCTTCCTGAATCAGCTCCATCGTGCCGGCTGCGTTCGTGGTGACCGCAGGTACTTCGTTCGTGCCGACGAGCGCGGACACGAACTTCTTCTTCGCCGGGGCGAGGTTCGAGAAGGTCCCGAAGTCCTGACCGCACGCAGTCAACGTCAGTGCGGTCACTGCAAGCAGCGCCGCGAACCTGACGGAGCGCTTCATTGGTGAGATTTTCATGGATTGCGATCCAGGCACTGGGTGAAGTTCGGGTTGTTGGTTTCCTGGAACGGCACCGGGAAATTCACATCGACGCCGTAGGCGCCACCCTTGAAATAGGTCCCCGTCGGGAAGACGGTTTCCGCGTTGCGGCCGATGTGCTTGACCAGGCGACGCATGTCACCGAGGCGGTGGCCGGTCATGAACATCCAGTACGCGCGCTCCTGGAAGACCTGGCTGATCTGGTCGGCCTGTGTCGCAGGCGCCGTGAGGGCCGGCAATGCAGCGACCGCAGGAGGATTGATCAGCAGCGTGGACGGACCCGGCGGGGTGATGATCAGCGACGGCAGCGCCGCACGCAGCGCATTCAGCACCGGCAGGTACGCGCCACCCGTGCGCGCCAGATTCTCGGCCTCGATCAGGCGTGCTTCGGTGCCGTCGGCAAAGCTCAACGGCGCCGAACGCGACGGGTACTTGGTAATCAGGAACATCGGCGTCGAGTTGTCGGCGCCAACCGCCGGCGAGAGTGCCAGGCCACGACCACGCGGAGCGTACACGCGCACATCGGTGCTGTCGAGGCGGTAGCGCAGCCCCGTGCCACCTTCACTGCCCGACACCGAGTGGCGCGGGAAGTTCAGCGAGATCAGGAACATGCCGTTGTTCTGGCGGCCCGTGTTCTCGCTATGGAAGAACGTGTACCGGTAGGTCGTCGGCACCGCCGCAACGGCAGTGGCGGCATCAGCCGGGCGGTTCAGGTTGAGCAGCGCACGACCACGACCAACGCGAATCAGGTTCGCAATCTGCGCATTGGAAGCCAGCGTGGCATCGAAATTCACCAGCGCCGAGTCGAGCTTCGCCAGCGCCGTGGCGAAGAGCTGGGCGCCCGTCTGCGGCGTGCCGAGGACGAAGGTGCCCGAGTTCACGTCGAAATTCGACGTCGGGACGCCATTGCAATACATCTCGCCGAGGAGGATGTACGCGAACGCGGCCATCGCCTGCACTTCCGAGCGTGCCGGATTCGCCGGCTGCAGCTTGTAGTACGCAGCCGCCGTCCGGTCTGCCGTGGCGCGTGCGCGCTGCAGCGAGTTGTAGATGGTGCTCAGCGTGCCGTTGATCGGGTTGATGTTCCGCTGGTCCATCTCACCGCGGGTCGGAAACGTCTCGGCCCAGGTGAGTTCGTCGCCGAGCAGTGCGCTCTCCACCACCACACCCGACTCGCCGCCGGCGCCCATCGCCACCTGCATGTCGGAGATGGTGCTGGCACGCAGCGTCGGCAGAACGGTGATGTCGTTCAGGGAACTCGGATTGGCGACGTCGGGATCCTTTACGGCCAGCGTCTTGTCGATATCGCACGCGGCGAGCGACAAGCTGAGGCCTGTAAGGAGGATGCCGACGGAGCGCCGCGAAGTCTCGAAAGAGAATGTCATGGCAGTGCTCAGAAGTTGAAGTTCACGCGGAGCGTGTACGAGCGCCCCGGCGGGTTGGTCAGGAAGTCCGTCGCTCCGAAGTTCGCGCCCGGGTTGGTGAGCACTTCGGGGTCGAAGCCGGTGTAGTCGGTCCAGAGGCGCAGGTTGCGCGCGGCCAGTGTCAGGCTCAGGCCACCGCTCTTCAGGATCCGGGCGGCCGCCGCTGGCACCACCCACGTCATGCCCACTTCAGACAGACGAACGAAGCTTGCGTCCTCGATGTAGCCGTCGCTGGTGCCCATGGCACGGGCGGCCGACTTCACCTGATCCGACAGCGGTGCGTTGCGGTCCCAGAAGTCCGGGCCGTTGGCGAAGCCACCGTTGTTGCGGAATTCGCGCGTGTTGTTGTACAACTTCGATCCACCGCGGTAGTCCACCAGCACATTGAACTGCAGGTTCTTGAATGCGCTGATCAGCGACTGGAACGAGATCTGGCGCGTCGGCTGCGGGTTGCCCAGGTATTCCAGCGAGTCCGACAGCTGGATTTCGCAGCGCGGGCCGCCAACCAGGATCGGATTGGCCAGTCCACCGTACGCCGGGCAGTTCACGCGGCTGATGATGCCATCGCTGTTCAGATCGGAGTAGCTGAGAATCTTCCGCTGGAAGTAGGCACCAGCCGGGAAACCGGCACGGAACTGCTGGGTACCGAGAATGATCGGCGCAATCGGCTGACCATCGACCTTACCAAGCGTTCCGATTTCATTCTTGAAGGTCGTGACGGTGACGCGCTGTGCATAGCTGAAGCGCGCCTTGTCGATCAGCTTGACGTTGATCGTTCCTTCGAGACCACGCGTCGTCATCTTCGACAGGTTCACGTTCTGCGTGTTGGCCACGCCGAGTGACGGCGCCAGGATGCGACCGACGAGCAGGTCACGGGTGTCCTTCTGGAAGCCCGTGAATTCACCGTCGACGCGACCGCCGAACATGTTGAAGTCGAATCCACCTTCCATCTCGCGCGTGATTTCCGGCTTCAGCAGCGCGTTGCCCACCGGGCCACCGATCGTGACGGCCGGGATGTTGGCATCCGATGAAGCGGTGTTGACCGACACTGAGTTGAAGAACGTCTCCGACTGACGGAAGACCGGCCGGTTGCCGGCCTCGCCGACCGAGCCGCGCAGACGCAGCTGATCGATGAAGCCTGCCTTCGGGAACCACTTCTCTTCCGAAATCACGTACGACGAGCTGACCGACGGGTAGTACACGAACTCCCGCGAACCGGCACCGAACACGCTCGAGTTGTCGAGACGGACGGCGGCGGTCAGGAAGAGGCGATCATTGAATGCCGCCGTCTGTTCGAGCACGCCGGCGACGGTCACGATCTGGGAGTTCGCTTCGTTCACCACGAAGCGCGCGTTGGTGCCGCTCAACGAGGCAGTGCCCGGCAGCAGGATCGCGCCGGATGCACTCGTGAAGCGTGCGGCCTCGTTCGTGTACTGGCCACCGACCAGCGTCGAGAAGCGGATGCTGCTGCCCAGATCATACGACGCCTTGGTGTTTGCCGTGACGGTGTAGGTCGGGGTGTAGGCGCGCGCCTGGAAGCGGCTCCCTTCGATCGATGCCGCGTTCAGGAACACCTGGTTCGGCGGTACCAGCGACTGGTCGTAGCGATAGACGAAGTCGCCACCGGCGCGCAGGGTGCCTTCGAGCCAGCGCTTCGGGGTGTATCGCAGGGACATGCCGGTCTGCAGACGATCGATGTCCTGCTGCTGCGTCTGTGCAAAGTACTGGCGCACTGGCACGTTGGCCGAGACGTAGCCACGCGAGAGCGAGTCGTTGCCATTGGAACACTCGAGGATTCGCGCCCGCGACTGCGGCGTGCAGTCGAATGCTCCACCGAGCAGGCCAGCGCTGAGCACACCAGCGAAGGCGTTGTCGTTGATCGGCAGGTTCAGCACGCTCTTCAGATAGCTGATCGTGACATCCGCACGCAGCGTCGGCAACACGTTCGCACCGATGTTGGCGCGCAGGTTCGTCCGGCGGGCGCCGCTCGGGCCAACGATGCCGTTCTGGCGGAACAGCTCGCCACCGAGGTAGTACTGCACTGCTTCGCTTCCGCCGCTGACGTTCACACCCGTGCGGTTGCTGCCACCAACGCGGAACGGGGAGGCATTCGCGAACGGGGAGTTCGAGTACAACGTGTCACGCGTCACGCATGTGCGGAGGACCTGTGCTTCGAGGCCACAGTTCACTCGTGCGCCGGTCGCGCTGCGACCGATCTGACGGTAGTTCGTGGACGTGAGCGGATTCGATTCCGGCACCAGCGTCCGATCCGAACCGGCTTCCGTATACACGCCCCAACGCGCCTTGCCCGCCTTGCCGCGCTTGGTCGTGATCTGGATCACGCCGTTGGCCGCACCGGTGCCGTACAGCGCGGTCGCCGCCGCGCCCTTGAGCACCTGAATGTCTTCGATGTCCTGCGGGTTGATGTCATCGAGGCGCGACGTGGTCGCACCACCGACACCCACCGCAAAGTTCGCCGTGTTGTTGTTCGACACCAGACCATCGATCACCAGCAGCGGATCGTTGGAGAGGTTGATCGAGGTCGGGCCGCGCAACCGGATGCGGTTGCTGACGCCGATCGTGCCACCACCGGCCTGCACCGACACGCCTGGCGTACGAGCCGCCAGCACCTGCGACAGGTTGGTCACCGCGGCAACGTTGTACGTCGTCGAGTCGATGCGGCTGACCGAGGCACCGATTTCGCGGGCACGCGCGGTACCACCCGTCGCACCAGACACCGTCACCTTGTCGAGCACGTTCTCAGCCACGTTCAGCACGAAGTTCGCCGTCGCTTCACCATTGGCGCTCACCGTCGCTGCCACCGTCGAAGCGGCGTAGCCGATTCGTGAGGCACGCACGGTGTAGGTGCCGTTCGGCACCCCTGCGATCCGGTAGGTGCCGTTCGTGCGCGTCAGTCCGCCGCGCTGTGTGCCAACGATCTGCACACGAACATCACTTACCGGCTGTCCATTGACGCGGTCGGTCACTCGACCGACAATCGCGCCACCAGCCGTCTGCTGTGCGGCGAGCGGCACTCCGAGTGCCAGCACCGCTGCAACGAGCGCATACCTTCCAAATCGCATGGGGACCCCCTACGGGTGAAAACGCGACGGGGCCCGGAAACCCTTCCGGACCGGCGCGTGACTAAGCGGCCGACCTGAACCGCGAGAAGCAACAATACAAGGAGACGGGGCTGGTACAAGTTCCATTCCCGAGATTCTTGCATTTCGGTCGGCCGGGCCGTGGCAAAGGACCACGAGGTCTCAACGTCGCTGTGACCGTCAATCGGCCGCTTTACTCGTCACACCGGCGCCGGTGGAACAGCGCCCAAGTGTCACGACACCTTGCTTCGTGTCACATCAGGAGTCGGTACGCAGCACTTTTCGCTGTCGCGTGCGCGGGCTCGGATCAGGTCCCACCGTGAATCAGGGCGCGATGGCCGACGGAAAAACGGCGGCGACCCATCACAGGATCACCGCCGCTCGTCACTCCCACCCCGTCTTTCGCGCCAATCAAAGCGCCGTCGCCGACTCCGTCACCACTCGCACCGTGTTGTCGACGACCTGAAGAAATCCGCCGTCCACCTGGAAGCGCTGCGCGGCGCCGGCACCGTCCAGACGCAGCACTCCGCGCCCCAGCACCGTCATCAACGGCGCGTGGCCCGGCAGAATGCCCAGCTCGCCGTCGTGACCAGGCGCGACCACACCACTCGCCTGGCCCTCGAACAGCACCTTTTCGGGCGAAATCACGGAAACCGTCAGCATCACGCCTTCGCCATCGCGTCAGCCTTCGCCATCAGATCTTCCACGCCGCCGCACATGAAGAACGCCTGCTCCGGCAGGTGATCGAACTCACCGGCGCACAACCGATCGAAGCTGCTGATCGTCTCCTCGAGCTTCACGAACTTGCCCGAGATGCCGGTGAACTGCTCGGCCACATGGAACGGCTGCGACATGAAGCGCTGAATACGACGTGCACGACCCACGATCTTCTTGTCGTCTTCGGACAGTTCGTCCATGCCAAGGATCGCGATGATGTCCTGCAGTTCCTTGTAGCGCTGCAGGATGCGCTGCGTCTCGATCGCCACACGATAGTGGCGCTCGCCGATGTACTGCTTGTCGAGGATGCGGCTGCTCGAGGCCAGCGGATCCACGGCCGGATAGATGCCGAGTTCCGAGATCGGGCGCGACAAGACGACCGTCGCATCGAGATGCGCGAACGCCGTTGCCGGTGCCGGGTCGGTGATGTCGTCGGCCGGCACGTAGATGGCCTGCACCGAGGTGATCGAGCCGTTGCGCGTGGAGGTGATGCGCTCCTGCAGGTCGCCCATTTCCGACGCGAGCGTCGGCTGGTAGCCCACCGCACTTGGCATACGGCCCAGCAGTGCGGACACTTCCGAACCGGCCTGCGTGAAGCGGAAGATGTTGTCCACGAACACCAGCACGTCGGCGTTCTCGGTGTCGCGGAAGTACTCGGCTACGGTGAGGCCCGACAGCGCCACGCGCAGACGCGCTCCCGGCGGCTCGTTCATCTGTCCGTAGACGAGAGCCACCTTGTCGAGAATGTTCGCTTCCTGGAATTCCAGGTAGAGGTCATTCCCTTCACGCGTGCGCTCGCCCACGCCGCAGAACACCGACTTGCCGCCGTGTGCCTTGGCGACGTTGTTGATCAGCTCCTGAATGACCACGGTCTTTCCCACGCCGGCGCCGCCGAAGAGACCGATCTTGCCACCCTTCACGAACGGCGCGATCAGGTCGATGACCTTGATGCCCGTCTCGAAGATCTCGGTCTTCGGTTCGAGGTTCACGAAGTCGGGGCGCTTGCGGTGAATCGGCCAGCGCGGCGCATCGGCCGGAATGGCAGCACCGTTGTCGACGGGATCACCGAGCACGTTCAGGATGCGGCCGAGCGCCGCGGCGCCGACCGGCACCATGATCGGGCTGCCCGTGTCCAGCACATCCATGCCACGCACCACCGAGTCGGTGCTGCTCATGGCCACCGTTCGCACCTGGTTACGGCCGATGTGCTGCTGCACTTCGAGCGTCACCTTGATGTGCGTCCCATCCGCCAGCACTTCGTCAATGCGAAGCGCGTTGTACAGCTCGGGGAGGTGA
>JANPFJ010000118.1:0-3173 GCA_031423355.1 Gemmatimonadaceae bacterium
AGTGTCGCGTCGCGTGCGGAACTTTCCATCGACATGTCATACCATCCATTCGTGGCAGGGCCAGTTCCGAACCGGCGGGTAAGTTACGCGGAGTGCGCCGCAGCACCCCTCCCGGTCTGTCGAACGCTGCGCGTCGTCCCCCTCCACCTCGCCGACTGATCCGATGCTCCGAATTGCGCGCGCACTGCTGGTGCTTGTCCTGCTTCTTGCGGCCGGCGCGGCCGGCAGCTACGTCCTGCGCAATCCCGAGACGGCAGCGCTGGACGCGGTCGCACGGCGCGGCGCTCCTGGTCGGTTCGTGGCCCTCACCGATGGCGTCACGCACTTCGACGTCAGCGGACCGGACTCCGGTCGCGTGGCCGTCCTCGTCCACGGCTTCTCCGTACCCTACTACATCTGGGACTCGACCAGCGTGGCACTGGCGTCCGCCGGCTACCGCGTCATCCGGTACGATGTCTTTGGCCGCGGTCTCTCCGATCGACCGGATGTGGCGTACGATGGCACGCTGTATGATCGCCAGCTCACGGAGCTGCTCGATGCCTTGCAGGTGCGCGGCCCGGTTGACCTGATGGGGCTGTCCTATGGTGGCTACGTCACGGGCCACTTCACCGCGACGCACCCCACGCGGGTTCGAACGCTGACACTGATCGATCCCGTCGCCGTTGCGCCGACACTTCCGGCCATTCTGACGACACCTGTGGTCGGCGCCTGGTTCTGGCAGGTGATGCAGGCACCAAAGGCTGCAGACGGACAACTGTCGGACTTCCTGCACCCCGACCGATGGCCGGACTGGGTCGATCGCTATCGGCCGCAGATGGCGTACCGCGGCTTCGGACGCGCCCTGCGGCGGTCGGTCATCACGTCCTCACGCACCGACTACCCGGCGCACTACGCGGCCGTCGGTGCCACGGGTGTTCCCGTACTTCTGGTCTGGGGCAAGCAGGACTCGACCGTGAGCGTCATGCACTCGAGCGTGGTGCGAAATGGGATCCCCGGCATCGAGTACTTCGTCCTCGATTCGGCCGGGCACCTGCCACACATGGAGGAGGCGACGGCAGTGCGTGCGCGGATGCTGGAGTTTCTCTCCGCCCATCCCGCAGAAGCTTCGGGGCGCTGACCAGGGGGGCGGCAGGTCCGTCGCAACACGTTCGCCGAGGCCAGGACCGGAACGGAGTGAGCCGGGGCACGCGTGCGGCGTCTCGTCAAGTCGCGCTCCTCGGATGCCGACATTGGGACGGGATGCCCCGCGCGATCGGGGTGCACCCACCCTTCCAGCTGACGACTTCCGCATGCGTGCGTTTTTTTCCGGGCTCCGAGGAAAGCTGATTGTTGCGTCGGGACTTCCCCTCCTGATCGCGATCGTTCTCGCCAGCGTCGTCCTCGTCACGCAGTACGGGCGCTGGACCCAGAACACGCGGCTCGAGGGCATCGCGCGGCTGACGCAGGCGACGAGCCTGCTGATCCATGAAGTCCAGCTGGAGCGCGGGCTGTCGAGCACGTACATCGCGAGCGGCGGGAAAAACTTCGCGATCGAACTCGCCGCCCAGCGGCAACGCGCTGACAGCGCACGCGACGAGTACCGAGCCGCGATGGCGACGACTCGCATCCCAGCCCTTGCGCCAACGGCTGTCCGCATCGAGCGCGCCATCGACAGTGTCGCTCTCACTCGCGCCTCGGTCGACGCGCGCGATGTGACCGCCGAGCAGGTCCTGGCTCGGTACTCTGCCAGTGTGGCACGTATCATGGAGGGACAGCACGACTACTCGTCAGACGTTACGGACACTGACGCGAGAACTCTGCTGCGCCAGGTCTCTACCATCGGCCAGTGGAAGGAATGGTCGGCGCGCGAGCGCGGGACGCTGGCAACCGCGCTCACGTCCGGTTCATTCTCAGGCACTTCGTTGTACCAGAAATGGATCATGACGTTGTCGGGCCAGCAGATTGCCCTGGCGGAGCTGCGGAACGAAGTCGCTGGCGCACTTGCGGGCGAAATCTCCGCGATCGCCGACACACCGGAATCAAAGCGCGTCGACGAAATCCGTGCGCTGGCAGACGCGGGCGCCATCGGCGCTCCGATCACCGCCAGTGCGTCAGACTGGTGGGCCGCCAAGACCGCCGTGAACGAGCGGCAGCGTTCACTCGAGCTGGCAGTCATCGATACGGTCGCAGCGCGTGCCGAGAAGGCTTCACGGTCGGCCCTGATGACGCTGCTGCTCGTGCTCATCGTCACTGTCTCCGTGCTCCTCGTCTCGATCGCGGCTGCAACGCAGACGATTCGCAACGTACTCCGCGTGACGATCCGCGTCACGAATCGGGCGCAGCAAGTCCAGTCACAGCTGCTCGTGTCGATTCAGGACGTTCTCAATCGACTCTCCCGGGGAGAGTTTGACGGGGCGATCGATGACAACATTCCACTGCTCGATATCAAGTCCAACGACGAACTCGGTGTCATGGCCGGGAGTCTCGACGGGATGATCACGGCCTCACGCGGGACGGGTGTCGCCGTGTCGCTGGTGCAGGAGACGATGCGGGCGCTGGTGCAGACCAGTCGCCAGATGGCCGACGCGGCGGTGGCCGGTGTGCTCACCGTTCGCGCCGATCCCTCGGAGTTCGAAGGCGAGTTCCGTGAACTGGTCGAGGAACTGAACCGGATGCTCGACGGCATCGAACGGCCACTCACCGAAGCGCGGGTCGCAATTGAAGGAATGGCGAATCGTGACCTCGAAGTCAGGGTGCGTGGCGAGTACCAGGGCGACTATGCCAGCATCGCCGTCTCGGTCAATACCGCAGCCGAGCAACTGTCGGTCGCGATGCGGCAGGTGCGGCAGTCGGTGAATCAGGTGGCCGATGCATCCGAGCACATCGCCGCCACGAGTGAAACACTGGCACACAACGCGCAGCGCCAGGCGGGCGCCATCGAATCGGTGGATCATGCGGCGCGCGACCTGTCGCAGACGGCCGAGCGCGTGGCCCGCAGTGCGGCTGAGGTGACCACGCTGGCAACGACGGCGCGCAGTAACGTGGAGGACGGGACTCGGGTCATTCAGCAGCTCGGGGAAGCGATCACCCGCATCAAGGAATCCAGTGACGCCACCAGCCGGGTCGTCAAGACGATCGATGAGATCGCGTTTCAGACCAACCTGCTCGCGCTGAACGCCGCCGTCGAGGCGGCA
>JANPFJ010000119.1:0-8600 GCA_031423355.1 Gemmatimonadaceae bacterium
CTCGCGCTGGACCTGCCGCGCTCCGGATCGTCGTTCACACAACGCGTTTCCGTGAGCGGATTTGCCGGAGCCGCACAACACGCGCGGTTCGAACCGGAGCGACGCCTGCTGGTCAGCACGCAGTACGCGCTCGGCGGTGTGGTCGGCTGGCGAAAATCCGCGGCGCTGTCACTGCGTGTTGCCGCCGGCCAGCTCGGTGACAGCACCACGCTGCGCGCATCCCTCAGCGCGTCAGCGACCGCGTTCCGCACCCGGGTCGACGCGCGAACGCATCGGGCACGCGCTGGAACGCCTGCCTTCGAACAGTTCAGTGCCGGCGGATTTGCACCGCCGCTCAGTGACAATGCCACGCTCGCGCAACGCATCGCCATTCCTTCATTGCCGGTCGGCATCGCCCAGGGGCGGGCGCTGTACGAACTACGCATCGAACGCCCCGCTTCCCTGCTCCCCGCCACCGTCTACGCGCACTCGGTCGGAGACACCTGGAAGCTCGACCGGCACTCGGCCGTCGTGGGCCTCGAACGGGGATTCGAGTTCGACTATCTCGGGCTGGTTGGCCTGCCACGGCTGCGTGCGCTGGCGGGCGTGGCGCGCATCGTGCGCGGGCCACTGCAGGACAAGGGTTCCGCATACCTCATGATTGGATGGCGTCCATGACGAAGCGCATTGCGTGTCTGGTCGGACCGGAGTACGAAGACCTTGAAGTCTGGTACCCGAAACTCCGTCTCGAGGAAGCCGGGTACGAGGTGCCGCTGATTGGAATCGGTGAGGCCGCCTACCGCGGAAAACACGGATATCCTGCCACGGTCGACCTGCACATCGACGCGCTCGATGCCGCCACGCTCGACGGCATCATCGCGCCGGGCGGGTGGGCACCAGACAAGCTGCGCCGGATTCCCGCCGTGCTCGACGCGGTGCGCGCAGTACACGCGCGTGGCAAGATGGTGGCCACCGTGTGCCACGGCCCGTGGATCCTCATCTCGGCCGGCATCGTGCGAGGCAGGATGATGACCGGGAGCGTCGGTGTGCGCGATGACGTCGTCAATGCGGGCGGTCTGTGGCTCGATCAGCCCTCGGTGATCGATGGCAACATCGTCAGCGCACGGGTGCCAAAGGATCTGCCGGCGTTCGGCGTCGCGATGCTCGACGTGCTGCGCGCGCAGGACTGACACGGCACCGCGCCCACCGGATCAGGGCACCCACCACCGCGGGTCCGCCGGCTCGAACGCCGACGGGCCGTGCACCCAAGAGAGTGCGCGGCCCGTCGGAACACGTCGGATCCGAAACGGCTACTTGCTGACGTGGGCCTTGAACGAACGCACGATGGCGGTGACCGTGTCGAACCAGACCTTGACGTTGTCGTCGGTCACGCCCCCTTCGAGATCGTAGTCCAGTTCGACGCACGGATCCCCGTCGCCGTCGATGTAGGCGCGACCAAAACGCTTCGTCTTGTTCCACTCATTGACGGACGTCACGTTGGCCTTGGTGCCGGTGAGACCAAAGTACGCCTGCAACGTCTGACCCGAGATGAAGAAGACGATCTTGGTGCCGTTCGTCTCAACGATCACGTTGCCACGCTCGTTGACCTTGCCTTCCATCCCCTTGTCTCGCAGCAGCCCTGTGAGCTGCTCGGCGGTGATGCGCTCGCGCATCTGCTGAGCGGAGACGGGACCTGCGAGCACCAGCGCAACGGCAGCTACAGCGAGCCACCGAAGGGAGCGCATGACCGACATGACGACCTCTGGGTGAGAATGAACGGAGCGAATCAGACTGTACGAGTCACACCGCACTCTACAGCGCGCGCGCCTCATAGACCATCACCCGCATGGGTGATGGTCATGAGCAGGGCCCCGGTACGCTACTCGCGCTCGCGCGCGGCGGCGATGCCAGCGGCGCGCCCGGTGCACCACGCCCAGAGGAAGTTGTAGCCGCCAATCGGCCCGAACGCATCGAGCACCTCGCCGGAGAGAAACAGGCCCGGGTGCCTTCGGCTTTCCATCGTCCGATGGTCGATTTCGCTGAGGCTCACGCCACCACCCATCACCTCGGCTTTCTTGTACCCTTCGTCGCCCGCCCACGGCAGCTCGCCGCGGACCAGCGTGTCGATCAGCCGCAGACGCTCATCGCGCCGGAGTTCGCTCAGAACACGCAACGGGTCGACGTTCGCACGCTCGATGAGGACAGCGGCGAGTCGTTCAGGCAGCTCGGCACGCACCGCGCCCGCCACGGTGCGTGCCCCATGCGGCGCGAGACGCGCCTGCCACGCGTCATCGTCGTGCGCCGTCCATCGAACCGCGATCGAGGCTCGCTCGGCATGCATCGTCCGCGAACGTACGGCGACATGCGACACATTCAGCACCGCTGGCCCACTGTAGCCCCGGTGCGTAAACAGAAAGCCACCGCTCGCCTTGGCTGCCTCGCTGCCGGCTCGTGCCGACAGCGTGACCGGCAACGAGATACCCGCCAGCTCGGTGAATGCGTTTGGCTCCACCGTGATCGGTGTCAGCGCGGCGTAGGTCGGATGGATCGTGTGCCCGAGTTTTCGAAGGACGGCGAGTCCGCGTCCGTCACTGCCGGTGGCGGGTACCGACAGGCCGCCGGTCGCGACCACCACCGCGTCCGCGTGGAACTCCCGGCCATCCTCGCAGACGACACACCAGCGGCCGTCCTTCGGTATCACGTCGATCACGGAGATCTCGGTCACGAACTCCGCGCCAGCGTGAATCGCAGCGGAGATCAGGCCGTCGCGAACATCGCGCGCCTTGTGAGACGCGGGAAAGAGCTTGAGAGACTCTGCCTCGTGCTCCAGCGGAATGCCGAGGTCCTGCTCGAAAAACTCGATCTGCGCTGCCAGCGGCCACGACCGGATGATTCGCCGCAACACGTTGGGGGAGGAGTCCGTGACGAACCGCGCTTCATCGACCCGAGACGGCAGCACATTGCAGCGGCCGCCGCCACTGATGAGGATTTTGCGCCCACCATCCCGGGTACGCTCGAGCAGCGTGACGCGCGCCCCGGCGCGCGCCGCGAAAATTGCGGCCATGGTGCCCGCAGCTCCCGCGCCGATGACGACGACATGGGTCATGGCGCCGCGATCTCGTCGGGCTGCGGGCGCGGCACCTGCGGCCCGACGACCGGCAGGACAACAAGTATCTGTGGACGAAGCGGCACGATGATCGGGGTCGGAGACAGATGAAGTTAACGCAACGATTGCCCTCGCCGTCGCGCGGCGACGTGTGCATTACCTCCAATGGACCCGTGCGTCTGAAAAGGGAAGGCGCCGCGCCGCGCACTGATCGATTGGGACGCACTCAAGCTCGTACGGCAGCGACCGATACTGGCGCGGAGTGGGCGGCGCGACGTAGCCGATGTGCCCGCTCGCCAAACTCACAGCGTCAGAGGCTCCGAATGAGTGCACTGGTCCTGCTGGTCACCGTGTTTATCCCCGCACTGCTGGGGGTTGCCTGGCGCAGGCCGAAGCCGGCCCGCGTTCCGTATCCGCGCGCATCGCACGGCCGGGGACGCGATGACCGATGACGCATCGATCGACGACGACGACGTCACGGACTGTGCCGACGAGGGCGTGGTGCTCGATGGTCCTGCGACGCTGCTCCGCGCACTGATCGATGTCGAACCGTCACTGCCCGCCTTCAGCTCAGCGCTCTGGCGGGGCATTGCCGGCAGCGGCGCCCTTAACCATCGCGCCGATTCCCTGTCTGGGCTCACGCCAGAGGCGGGCTGAGACGACCGTCGTCCGGCCGGCGCGTACGACCACATTCGGGAGACTGAGCTGCCGCGTACCTGCGGCGTCCACCAGCAGTTCATGGGTGCCGGCGCTCATTCGCATGCGCAGGATCGACACGCTGCCAGGTAGCAGCGTCCACGCGCGCGTGTCAGCGCGCTCCAGCGCGGTCGTCGTGGCGTTCACCAGCAGCCTGGCGAACATCCCTGCGGCCTCATTGGAATCGTCGTTCTTCTTCTTTTTCTTCTTCCCGTCCGACTCCTTCTTTCTCGCCGAGGCGTCGACCGCCGCTTCGACGGCGCGCGCCGCGGCGTACTTCGCCACCGCCCGCGCAACCGTCCGCGCCAAAATCGCTCCGCGGTCACGTCGATAGTCGGCCGCAATCGCATCGCTGAGACTGACATCGGTCATCGCGGGCTCGCCCAGACTCCCATCGGCCGCGATCTGCACCGCGCCGAAGCCGAGTTGGCGGGAACGGCGCAGCACCGGCCAACTCATGTCGAGCAGATAGCTCGCGCGCACGCCTCGCCAGGCACCGTAGCGGCTGTCGGTGAAGCGCCATGAGGGGGTATCGTCCCACCAGAGGCCACCATTCCGCAGCGTGCCGAAGTCCGCCAGCATCCGCTGCGCTGCGCTGGTGCCGTCGTTCGCCTGTGGATTTTCTCCGCTGAAGATCGGGATCGTCAGTCCGACCGCGACCTTGTGCGCCACATCGCCGCGCTCGACGACGACCAGCACGTCACCGAGTGAGTCCGTCGGCGGTGCCCAACTGCTATCGAGCAGGGCCCCAAGCCGGATCGCATTCCGCCGCGCGACATCAGCATCGCTCCAATCCCGCGCCTGTTCGAACGCCGCGGAAGCCAGTGTGTGCAGCATCGCACGCATGGGACGTTCATCATCGTCCGGGTCACCGACACTCGCGAGCAGTGCCACCAGCCGACGCGCCTCGACCGCGGCCGCATCCGCGTCGCCTGCGGCGCTCCAGGCCAGCAGTGCGTTGTAGTGCAGCAGCAGTCGCTCGTTCTTGCCCGCGGTGTACGGCAGCGCATAGTCGTTCGAGAGCATCGCCGCCGCCGTTCGGCTGATGCTCTTCGTGTAGCGATCTTCACTGATGGCAAACGCCTGATCAAAGAGCGCCCCCGCCTCGCGATACTGCCCGGCATACCGTGCCGACGTTCCCTGATACAGGAGGCGAAGCAGCCGGTCATCCGGGCTGAGCGACGACTTGCGATTGCCGACGGCCCGAAGCGCCGAATCTGCCCTCCCCTCCTGGAGCAGCCTGCGCACCTGATCGTCATCGACCTGCAGCCCATTCGGTGCCGTGAGGTAGCTGCGCGCGGTGTTCGACAGCGTGGTGCACGCGGTCAGCGAGGCCATGGCGACAACCAGCGGGAAAAAGCGCCACATGACGGGGAGTCTCAGCGGTCGAGCGAGGAAGAACGGAGCGTGTCCATCAGGAGGTCGAGCCCGGAGCGACGCTGGCAGTGACGGCCAGATCGCTCCAGGGACAGAGCTGAATCAGTTCAGGGACAGCGAATCAGACGGTGGGGGCGTGACGGCCGAGGGTTCACGCGGTGGAACTGCGGCCGGTGCGGGCGCCTGACGTTCGAGCACGATCAGTCGCTGCTGCGCACGGGCGATCGCGTCAGCGAGTTGGGCGTTGGCGTCACCACGGGCACGGATCTGCTCGATCTCGAGCGACTGCAGGAACCGCTTGTAGCGAATTTGTGCCTCGACCGGTCGCAGCTGCAGATCGAGCATCGTCGCGACCTTGTACTCGAGCATCGCATCCGCGCGCTTCATCGCGAGGGCACGGTCATACCGATCGAGTGCGCGCGCACGATCGCCGGCGGCATTGAACTGGTCGCCCTCCCGGATCAGCGCATCGGCCATCGCCGTCGCGCGTCCGTCCGTCGTGGTATCCGAGGCGGAGCTGACCACACGGATGCCCTGCGTTTCGCGGTAACTGACCGCATTCACCCGCTCGTCGTCGAACTGCACCATCACCACTTCACCCGTCGCATCACGAGGTGAATTGCCGAGCACGCGTGGCACCATCACTGTGGCGGCGCCACTCTCTCGAACGGTCCATGCAGCGGGGGCCGTTCGTGTGGCCGCCATGGCCTGCGCCGGGGTCATGCCGAGCGAGATCTCGCCCTTCACCACCGAGGCGCAGATCGTGCCGCGACAGGTGGCAACCGCCTTCGCATAGACGCTGTCTCGCGACTGTGTCAGCATCGCGTTATCCGAGAATCCTTCCGCGGCGGCGCCGGCGATGATCCGATCCTGCGATGGCGTGCGATCGCCATTCGTCATGATCGGTCGTTCACGGACGCGGCGCGGGCCATTGCAGGCGGCGAGCACCACCGCAGCACCGAACAGCACGCTGGCTTTCATTGAGGTCGTCATGGTCATGGCTCCTGGTTACCAACCGATGCGGCGACGATCGATGTACTTCTTGATCTTGTGCTGGCCGATCCAGACCTTCTGATTGCTTTCCAGGTCGACGAGGAACGCATCGATCTGATAGAAGACGATCTTCTCGCGGCCTTCCGCGTCCTCGATCGCCTGGACGTCGCCCTGCAGCATGTAGTTCGCACCGCTCTCCTTGCCGATGCGGGCGCGTGTCTCGGCGCTGGCATTCGTCTGCTGGTCCTCACGCTCGTCGCGCACTTCGCTGCGTTCGTCGCGGCTGGCGACGAGACGAACCCGCCCGCTGTTGACGTAGGCGCGCTCGAGATCCTTCACGAACGTGCCGATCGGGACATGCTCCAGCGTACGATTGCGGAATGAGCCCACGATCACTGTCGGCGGGGTGCCGCCGTGCGCCGAGGAATACTGGCCGCTCCACGGTCCGGCAAAGCTCTGACCGATCAGCGCATTGGCGACGAGCTTCGAATCGACGTCATTCCATCGGCCGGACAGGTCGGTGACACTGCTCGGATCAACACGGCTCACGCGCTTGTTGTTGCAGGCGGCGAGCGTGACGGCGGCCAGTCCGAGCAGTGCGACGCGGCGGAGGGCAACAGTCGTGGGGAAGGTCATATCGTGCTCCAGATGGGGCGAACGGTCGGGGTCGAGGCCACGCGGGAGTGCGTGTGTCTGCGCCTCGGGACGTATGTCATTGCACGGCTCGCGCCGTTGCGTCAGCTTGTATAACGAATTGAAAGGCAACGAGTTACAACTTCACCAACGGCCGACATGTCCTCTCCCGGTGACACCTGCGTGTCTGCGTCGGTCGCCCTGCGGCTTCGCCCCTTCATCCTGGCAGCGTTCATGCTCGGTTGTTCAGGAACCCGTCCGGCTGACCTCGGCCTTCAGAACGGCCAGCTCCGTCCCTGTCCCTCGTCCCCGAACTGCGTCAGCTCCGAGGCCGGCACGCCGGCGGAGAAACTGGTGCCTCCGTTCCCCGCTCCCGGCGGCCCAGCCGAGTTGTCCCGGCTCCGCGGCATCGTCGCGGCGTGGCCCCGGACCACCGTGATCTCGCAAACGGATGGCTACCTCCACGCAGAATCGACGAGCCTGATCATGCGGTTCGTGGACGACATCGAGTTTCGGTATGACGCGACGGCCAGTGTGATTCACGTGCGGTCGGCGTCCCGCCTCGGCCAGAGCGATCTCGGCGTGAACGGCAAGCGGGTGGAAGGCTTGCGCGAGAAGTGGAACGCGCGCTGACCCGTCAGATGAGCGTGTGACGGGTGCCTGCAGTCAGGCGCGCCGCCGACGACGACTTACCTGACCGCTCGGGCTCGTGTCGGCGCCGCCTCAGCGAGGCAGATAGGCAATCACGGTGACCTCGATCAGGATCCCGCGCAGACGTGCGCCCACGGTCGTTCGCGACGGATATGGAGCGGTGAAAGCCGCCTTCCAGATGTCGTTCACTGCGGGCCAATCCTGTTCATTCTCGAGGTAGATCGTGGCCGAGACCACGTCGGTGAGTGTTGCGCCCCCGGCGGCGAGCACCTCACGGACATTCGCGAGCACCTGATGCGCCTGCTCCTCGACCGTGGTGCCGATCAGGCGCCCAGTCCGGAAGTCCCTGGGCACCTGGCCTGACGCATACAGGAAATCGCCAGCGCGGACTGCCGGGCTGTAGGCGCCGACCGGCAGCGGGACATCGGCAGCGAGGAAGACCGGCGACCAGAAACGATCGGGCATGGATACGGTTGGCGAAGGGGAGAGATTGGGAGACGTCAGGAGCCGGAAGGGATGGCGCGACTGCCGATCAGGTGCTAATCCTTGAGATGCCGCCGCCGCGTGCGGTGTGCAGTTCCGCCCACTGTTCAACATTTCTCGAGGAGGTGATCCCATGGCCAGTCGCAGTCCTTCCGCCGGCTCGACCTGGGCAAACGGTCACCAGACCGTCGCCTGACGAAGTAGTTGTCCAGGCCGTCGGCTCGTGAGCGTGTCGAGCCGGCGTTGAAGGCGACGGACCGTCACTGCGTATGCGGTGGCGGTCCGTCGTGCTTTCGTTCCGATGCGCGTCGCGTGAGCTACGAGGTCGGACCGAGTGCATTCTCGGCAACCAGGAGAAAGCGTGGAATCTCCGATGCGAAGCGCGACTTGTCAGCTCGCCGGAAGAAGTACTGTCCTTCCATGAAACCACTCGGCGACTTCAGCACACAAAAGCTCTGATACTCGTGGATGTGGCCGGGCGCGATGACCGGGAGTTCACCGACCACGCCCTCCCCCTCCACCTCGGTATCCTCACCGTCGCCAACGGAGTCGTGAATCAGCCACTTGCGCGACAGGAGCTGCGCCGCCTGATCGCCGACGTTTTCGAGGCGAACGAAGTAGGCGAAGACGAACTGCGCATGCGCCGGCTGCGACTGCGCCGGCAGGTACACCGGACGCACCG
>JANPFJ010000120.1:0-10983 GCA_031423355.1 Gemmatimonadaceae bacterium
CCGGAGGCGTTCGCCACCGTGCGCGAGGCAGCACGTCGGCTTTGCGGCACCACGACCGAGGTCACGGGTCAGTCGCAGGGCTGGGACATGGTTCCGTACGACGTGCAGCTGGCCGGCGGCATTCAGCTGCACCTTGGTCGCATTGCGGAGATGGCGACGGGTGAAGGCAAGACGTTGGTGGCGACGTTGCCGCTGTACCTGAATGGCTTGGCCGGCCGTGGCGCGCACCTGGTGACAGTGAACTCCTACCTGGCGCGACGTGACTCGCAGTGGATGGGCCACCTGTTCACCTGGCTTGGCCTGAACGTCGCCTGCCTCGACGACACCGAGCCCGGATCGATGGATCGTCGTGCCGCGTACAACGCCGATATCACCTACGGCACGAACAACGAGTTCGGCTTCGACTATCTTCGCGACAACATGGTCCACTCGCTGGACCAGCGGGTGCAGCGCAAGCACTACTACGCGATCGTCGACGAAGTTGACTCCGTCCTGATCGACGAAGCACGCACGCCGCTGATCATCTCGGGCCCGGTGGGCAATGAGAACGATGCGATGTACCAGGCGCACAATTCCTCGGTCGCGAAACTGATCCGTGAGCAGGACGCGCTGGTGAATCAGCTGGTGGCGGACGCCGAGCGGGCGATGGAGAGCGATGCCGATGCTGCGAGCCTGCTGCTGTACAAGGCGCAGCTTGGCGGACCGAAGAACAAGAAGCTGTTCAAGATGCTCGGCGAAACGGGCGTCAAGCAGATGGTGCAGAAGCGTGAGCTCGAGCACCTGGCGGATCGCAAGCTGCCGGTGAACAAGCAGCAGTACAGTGACATCGAGGATGAACTCCACTTCGTGCTCGACGAGCGTGGTCACACGGTGCACCTGACCGATCGTGGCGTCGATCTGATGACCAAGATGACGGCCGAGGAGTTCCTCCTTCCGGACATCTCGGTCGAAATCGGCCGCATCGACGCCGCCGTCGACCTCGAGCCGCAGCAGCGACTCGAGCAGCGCGCACTGCTCAATCGCGAATATGCGATGCGGAGCGAACGGCTCAACATCGTGCACCAGCTGCTCCGGGCCTATGCGTTGTATGAGAAGGACGTGAACTACGTCGTACAGGACGCCCAAGTCCTGATCGTCGACGAATTCACCGGCCGTACGATGCCGGGACGTCGCTGGTCAGAAGGGCTGCATCAGGCGGTCGAAGCCAAGGAGGGCGTGCAGGTCAAGGGCGAAACCCAGACCATGGCGACGATCACGATTCAGAACTACTTCCGGATGTACGAGAAGCTCGGCGGCATGACGGGTACCGCCGAGACGGAAGAGACCGAGTTCCACCAGATCTACACCCTCGAAGTGGCGGTGATTCCGACCAACCGGCCGATCATCCGTGACGATCGCCAGGACCTGGTGTTCAAGACGCGTCGCGAGAAGTACAACGCGATCGTGGAAGAGGTGAAGCGACTGCACGAACTCGGCTTCCCGATTCTCGTCGGGACGGTGAATGTCGAGGTCTCCGAAACGATCGCGCGGCTGATTCAGCGCGCGGGAATGAAGTGCAGTGTGCTGAACGCCAAGTATCATCAGCGCGAAGCCGAGATTGTGGCAGAAGCGGGTCAGCCCGGCGCGATCACCATCGCCACCAACATGGCCGGCCGGGGAACGGACATCAAACTCGGCGCCGGCGTGACGGACGGCAAGCCGTCGAAGATCCACGACCCCGATGGGAAACTGATCGACATCACCGAGATCGGCGGGCTGCATATCATCGGCAGCGAGCGCCATGAGTCGCGTCGAATCGACCGTCAGCTGCGCGGTCGCGCCGGCCGGCAGGGCGATCCGGGTTCGAGTCAGTTCTTCCTCTCTCTCGAAGACGACCTGATGCGGCTCTTCGGGTCCGAGCGGATCGCGAAGCTGATGGACCGACTCGGCGCGCAGGAGGGCGAGATGCTGACACATCCGCTGATCACGCGCAGCATCGAGCAGGCACAGAAGCGCGTTGAGCTGCAGAACTTTCAGGCGCGCAAGCGGCTGCTCGAATACGATGACGTGATGAACCAGCAGCGGGAAGTCATCTACTCCCTGCGGACGTTCGCGCTCGACGGTGGTGAGGAATTGCGTGGCGAAGCGCGCAAGATGGTCGAGAAGGCTGTTGGACGGCGCGTGGAGCTTGGGCTGGCGGGATACGAGTCGCCGGAGCAGTGGGACCTGGCATCACTGCAGCAGGATCTGATGATGCAGTATCTGCTGCCGGTCCCCGCGTTTGCGGACGGTGCCGCGGATCGCCCGGGTGATACACTGCAGGCGCAAGCGGCGTCGGTGGAGGCAGCGACGGAGGCCTTCGGGGCGAAGCTCACCGAACTCGACACCGTCATCGACGAGGCGGGCGTCGGCTTCTCCGTGCGGATGCTCGCGCTGGTGATGCTGAATGTCCTGGACGAGAAGTGGAAGGATCATCTCTACGACCTCGACCAGCTGCGCAATGCGATTCATTACCGGTCGTGGGGCCAGAAGGACCCGCTGGTGGAGTACAAGCAGGAGGCCTACACGATGTTCGTGGATCTCATGCAGGATGTGTATCACACCTTTGCCGAACGCTTCATGAAGGCGCAGCTGGTGCTGAACGAGCCCGAGCCGCTGCCGCCGATGGATCTCTCGGCGTTCATCCCACCGCAGCCGAACGGGGCCGGCCCTGCACCCGGTGCGGCGCCGACGAAGCGCTACAACGCGTTCGGTATTCTCGAGGAGATTCCCCCGGACGAGGAGCCGCCCCGCAAGGACAGTGGCGAGCCGAAACCACGCGACCGGAAGGACCGAAAGAAGAAGTAGAACGGCGGACGAGGCGACAGCGGGGCGCGGCCATCTGATGGTGGCGCCCCGCTGTTTCGCTTCGGGCGGTGCCGAGGTCTTATCGGCCGAGTCGAAGGAGCGCGCTCAGCCCAACGCGCGCGCCGACATCGATCACCTGTGCGCCAGTCAGATAGTTGGCAACGACATCGCTGCGGACCTGCAGGTCCTTCGAGAGCGCGAAGCGGACGCCGGCCAGCGCCGAACCACCCCAGTGGTCGACGTACTCGAAGGAACTCCGCACCGGGCCTGCTGCTGCAACCAGTGCGAAGCGAGCGCCCAGTGGCACGTTGTGCGCGTAGCGCAAGGCGAACGTGGTGACACGAAAGGTCTCGCCCGGACGCAGGATGCCGCCGGTGGACCCAGGCTGATTGCCGTCACGCACCAACTGCCGACCGTAGGTCGCTTCGACTTCCACCTCCGACCGGGAGGTGATGAATGCGCCAACACGCGTGCCGACCGCGCGCCCGCTGCGCAGATTCCAGACCGGGTTGAGTCGCCACTGCTGTCCGAAGAGCGCGCCCTCGACGCTGCCGGGCTCCTGCACGGTGCGATTGCCGCGTCGTCGATCGCGCGTCGTCGGACCATCAAACGGCCCGAGCAGCGTCTGGACGCCCGTCCTGAGCCCGAACTCGCGTGCACCACTGGCCGGGAGATAGTTGAGGACCAGATCCGAGCGGAGTGCGTATCGACCCCGAATCACGGTGCTCACGCCGACGAGCATGCTCGGACCGAAGTTGTACGTCACTTCGTAGTCGCTTCGGGCCAGACCGGCGCCGAGCACCAGCCCGGAGAAGTCGCTCAACGGCCACGTCCACGTGCCTCGCGCTACGACTTGGTTGTATCGACGTCGCGTGAGGGGAGCGCCACTCCCTTCGACAGTGCCGGTGGATGCCTCGAGCTCGACGCCGACCCGCCGGTGCAGGTTGACGCGTCCCCGAAGACCCAGGCTGAGGGGGACGGGACTCTCGAAGCGAGCCTGTGATGGATCGACGCGGGTCACTTGCCCGTACACACCAACTTCGACCGAGCCCGGAGCCTGTGCTCCGAGGATCCCGGCGGAGCCAGCCAGCGCTGTCGCGACGACGAGGGACAGCGGACGCAGGCGCATGGTGATCCGGCAGCAAGAAGGGAGTTGCCGCACTCATGTGCGACACGCTGCGGGAACGATACCAGCGGATGGCTTCGCGCCGCGAGGGGGCGTGCTGCGCCGGTTCGGTACGCGCACAGGAGGCGGCAAGCGCCATCGTGGGAGATCAGGCTGCAGCCTCACACTCGATCCGGAGCCCCATGTTCTCCTCACCAGTTCGTGACAGCACTCGGTCATCAGTGGCCATGACTACCGCGAACGTCCCTTCTGCGCTAATTCACTTGGGGCGTTTGGCGCCGGCAGAACGCCCGCGCGAGCGGCTCCGGTCGCTCGGCGCCAGGGCACTTGGCACGGCCGAGCTGCTATCTGTGATCCTTGGGACGGGTCAGCGTGGCCGATCATCCTTGACGATCGCGCACGACCTGTTGGCGCAGGTTGGTGGATCGCTGCGTGTGCTGGCGGGCCGTCCGGTGGCGACACTGAGCGGGATTCACGGTGTCGGACCGGCGCGCGCGATGGCGATCGTGGCGGCGCTGGAGCTCGGGCGGCGAACGGCGGCGGAACCGCACGGGCAGCGGATCGCCGTGCATTCACCGCAGGATGTCGTGGCGGCATTCGCCCCGCACCTGGAGGCGCTGTCCGTCGAAGAGTTTCATGTCGCAATTCTCGATGCGCAACACCATCTGGAGCGCGATGTGCTGGTGACGCGTGGGATCCTTGATTCCTCCCTGGTGCATCCGCGGGAAGTGTTCAGGGAGGCGATTGCAGAGCGCGCGGCGTCGATCATTCTGGTGCACAATCACCCGAGTGGTGATCCGACGCCATCGGCGGAGGATCGGATGGTCACGTCGCAGTTGGTCGCAGCGGGGACGTTGCTCGGGATTCCGGTGCGTGATCACGTCGTGATCGGCCGGGGCAGGTACGTGAGTTTTGCGGAGGCTGGGTGGCTATCGACGGTTCGATGAAGCAGGCCGATGAAGTCTTTCCCGGATGGGGCCCTGGCAGTCCACTGCCGGCGCGGCTCGATCGCGAGCTGCTCCTGCGCGCCTATCGCTACAGCGCGCGCGCCCATGCCGGTCAGAAGCGCCGTTCCGGCGAGGACTACGTCGTGCACTGTGTGCAGGTCGCACGCATCCTGGCCGACCTGCAACTCGACTCGACGACGATTGCGGCTGGCCTGATTCATGACGTCGTGGAAGACACCGCCATCACCGTCCAGGACGTCGAGCGGGAGTTCGGCCCCGAGGTCGCGCAGATTGTCGATGGCCTGACGAAGATCGGCAATCTGCCGTTCACATCGAAGGAAGAGCGCCAGGCCGAGACGTATCGCAAGCTGCTTCTCAGCGTGGCACGTGATGCCCGCGTCATCATCATCAAGCTCGCCGACCGCCTGCACAACATGCGGACGCTCGACTGGATGCCCGACGACAAGAAGCGTGTGATTGCACAGGAGACGCGGGACATCTATGCCCCGCTCGCGCACCGCTTTGGCATGGCCCGCGTGCGCTGGGAGCTCGAGGACCTTGCGTTCAAGTACCTCGAGCCCGACGACTACCGCACGCTGGCGCGACAGGTCAGCACCCGGCGCGGCGAGCGCGAGGAACTGATCGCGCAGATGGCGCTCCCGCTCAAGGAGCGTTTCGATATGGCCGGACTGAACGACGCCGACGTCTCGGGTCGACCGAAACATCTCTGGTCGATCTGGAAGAAGATGCAGAAGCGCAACAAGCCGTACGAGGAGATTTTCGATCTGCTCGCGATCCGGGTGCTCGTCGACTCCATTCCCGACTGCTATCACGCGCTGGGAGTGATTCACGAGAAGTGGAAGCCGGTGCAGGAGCGCATCAAGGACTACATCGCACAGCCGAAGTCGAACGGCTATCAGTCGTTGCACACCACGGTGTTCGGGCCGAGCAAGCAGCTGTTCGAAATTCAGATCCGCACGCGCGAGATGCACCAGACGGCCGACTACGGCATCGCCGCGCACTGGCTCTACAAGGAGGGGTCGAAGGACCCAGGCGATCTGGACCGCCATCTGGCGTGGTTCCGCCAGGTGCTCGAATTCCAGCTCGACACGAAGTCGCCGGACGAGTTCCTCGAGTTCCTCAAGCTCGATCTGTATCAGGACGAGATCTTCGTGTTCACGCCGACCGGCGATGTGGTGCAGTTGCCGAAGGGTGCGACGCCGATCGACTTTGCGTTCGCCGTGCATACCGCGGTCGGTCTGCGCTGCCAGGGCGCCAAGGTCAACGGACGGATCACGCCGTTGTCACGCCCCCTCAAGAATTCGGAGACGATCGAAATCCTGACGTCGCCCTCGGCGAAACCGAGTCGCGACTGGCTGGCGCACGTCCGGACCAGTCGTGCGCGCTCCAAGATCCGGCAGCAGCTGCGGCACGAGGAGCAGGTGACCAGCGAGAAGCTCGGTCGCGAGATCCTGGAGCGCGAGCTCCGTCGGCGGCGACTGGGGAAGGTCACCGATGACATGCTCAACGCCGCAGCTAAGGCACTGAGCCTGACCGATGCGGTGCATGTCCTGGCGGCGATCGGGCAAGGCGAAATTCAGACTCTGGCGGTCGTCAAGCAACTATTCCCGGCGGCGGACGAGTCGGCGGAGCCAGCCAAGCCGAGTGTCATTGAACGCCTCGTGGACCGGGTGCGCGGCACGAACACCGATCGCGGTGTCAAGATTCAGGGCGTCGACGGTGTCATGGTCCGGTACGCCCAGTGCTGCCAGCCTGTCCCCGGGGATGAAGTGGTGGGCTACGTCACGCGCGGACGCGGTGTCAGCATCCACCGAGCGGACTGCCCCAACCTGCTGCCGCTGGCCCACGAACCGGAGCGGCGCCTCGAAATCGACTGGCAGGAAAAGTTCGGCGAACGATTCATCGTGCGCCTCGCACTCGAGGGCACCGACCGCCGCGGGCTCTACGCGGATGTGGCCAGCGCCGTCAGCTCCACTGGGACGGACATCCGCCAGATGGAGCTGAAAGCGATCGATGGGCGGGCGGTCGGCGCGGTATTGGTCGAGGTCGAAAACCTGCAACACCTCCAGCAGATCCTGAAGGCCGTACGGCGGGTGAAGGGCATCAGCGAAATCGCACGCCGGGAGCGCATTTCCACGGAGGAATAGGTCCGACGGCAGCAGGGCCGGGAGCGGTCGGTTGCCGGGGGCGCAGGCGCCCCGTCGGGCCGGGGCTCCCCGAATAAACGCCGATAGTCTATCTTCACGGAATGAGACACTCGCTGTTCGACCTCCAGGCACCGTATCAGCCCGCGGGCGACCAGCCGCGCGCCATCCGCGAGTTGTCCGCCGGGCTGGAGCGCGGTGATCGGTATCAGACGCTGCTGGGTGTCACCGGGTCCGGCAAGACGATGACGGTGGCCAGCGTGATCGCGAAGTGGGGGCGTCCGACGCTGGTCCTGTCGCACAACAAGACGCTCGCCGCACAGCTCTACGGCGAACTGAAGGGGTTCTTCCCGAAGAACGCCGTCGAGTACTTCATCTCGTACTACGACTACTACCAGCCGGAGGCGTACGTCCCCTCCAGCGATACATACATCGAAAAGGACGCATCGATCAACGAGGACATCGATCGATTGCGCCTCCGCGCGACCTCGAGTCTGATGGAGCGCGAGGACGTTGTCATCGTCTCGACCGTGTCAGCCATCTACGGCCTCGGCGATCCGGTGTCTTATCGCGAGCGGATGATCAGCGTCGATCAGGGTCAGAAGATCGCCCGTGACGATCTGTTGCGCCTGCTGGTTGGCATCCAGTATCAGCGCAATGATGTCGCTTTCGATCGCGGCACCTTTCGCGTGCGTGGTGACACCGTCGAAATCTTCCCCGCCTACGAGGAGCAGGCGGTCCGGGTGGAGTTCTGGGGCGATGAAGTCGAACGGATCACGAAGATCGATCCGATCACTGGCGATCTGATCGCCACGCTGCATCGCGCAGCGGTGTATCCCGCGAAACACTTCATCACCAGTCGACCGTCGCTGGAGAAAGCGGCGAAGGCGATCAAGGTGGAACTCGCCGATCGGTTGCTGGTGCTGCGAAACGAGGGGAAACTGCTCGAGGCGCAGCGGCTCGAAGGCCGGACCAATTTCGACCTCGAGATGATGGCCGAGATCGGAACCTGTGCCGGCATCGAGAACTACTCGCGCCACCTCTCGGGGCGCACCAGTGGTGACCGACCGGCCTGCCTGTTCGACTATTTCCCTGAGGATTTCGTGGTCGTGGTTGACGAGTCGCATGTGACGCTGCCGCAGATTCGAGGGATGTACAACGGCGACCGGGCACGCAAGCTCACGCTGGTCGACTATGGATTCCGCCTGCCGAGCGCCCTCGACAATCGCCCGCTCGTCTTTGACGAATTCCTGGCGTTGACCCCGACATTGATCAACGTCTCGGCGACGCCAGGCCTGATTGAACTCGAGCTCAGCGAAGGGGTCGTGGTCGAGCAGGTGATCCGCCCAACCGGGCTGGTTGATCCGATCATCGAAATCCGACCGGTCCGGGGACAGGTGGATGACCTGCTCCACGAGATTCGCCTGCGCGAACGCAAGGACGAACGCGTCCTGGTGACGGTGCTGACCAAGCGGATGGCTGAGGACCTGACCGACTATCTGCAGCAGGTTGGTGTCCGGGTTCGCTACATGCACGCCGACATCGATGCGATCGAACGCATGGAGATCGTGCGCGGCCTGCGGCTCGGTGAGTTCGATGTGCTGATCGGCATCAACCTGCTGCGGGAAGGTCTCGACATGCCGGAAGTCTCACTCGTCGCGATCCTTGATGCCGACACGGAAGGCTTCCTTCGCAGCGATCGGTCGCTCATCCAGACGGTTGGTCGTGCGGCACGTCACCTCGAAGGCCGGGCGATTCTCTACGCCGATCGGATCACCGACTCGATGAAGCGGTGCATCGATGAGACCGATCGTCGGCGGACAATTCAGGTGGCGCACAATACCGCCAACGGCATCACGCCGAGAGGGGTGCGCAAGAGCATAGAGCAGGTGCGTTTCAGCACGCGCGTGGCCGATGCGCGGATGGAGGAAGCCGAGGAGACGGATGGTACGCCCCTTGCCGCCTACGGCCAGCAGAAGGTGGCCGAGCCGGCTGGCGGGTACAGCGCTGCCGACTTGCCAGCGTTGATTGCGCAGCTCGAGAATGCGATGCAGGTCGCTGCCAAGGAGCTCGACTTCGAAGCCGCCGCCCGACTGCGCGACCAGCTGTTCGAGTTGCGCGTTCGCAGCGGCGATACCGCGGGGGCACGGACTGGAGTCTCATCCCGCGCTGCCGACAGCAAGGGCGGCACGCGTGCCGGAACGGGCGGTCGAGGCGGGCGGAAGCAGCGTGGGCGCTGAGCATCGCCAGCTCGACGCACGGGTCACGCTCGTTCAGCTCGAGGAAATGGGCGCGACGATCGCGCGCGCACTTCGTGCTCCGGCGCTCGTCACGCTCTCCGGTGACCTCGGTGCGGGGAAGACCACGCTCGTGCAGGCTATCTGTCGAGGGCTTGGAGTTTCCGGCGCGGTCACCAGTCCGACGTTTGCGCTGATCCAGGAGTACGAGGCGGCCGTCGGACGGGTGGTGCATTGCGATCTCTATCGGCTCAACACGCTGAACGAGGTCGCATCGCTTGGTCTCGATGATGTGTTCGCAGATCCGAGGGCCATCGTCCTGATCGAGTGGCCTGATCGCGCGGGCGCACTGCTGCCGGCGCCCACACTCGCGATCACGCTTGCGCACGAAACTGGCATGCCTGCGCTGCGTCGATGCACTCAGGTGTGGGCCGCATGACCTCGCGTCTTCAACTGGCCATCGACGCCAGCGCCGGGCCCGCATCGGTCGCCCTTTTCGTCGACGATGTACTGGTGCAGGCACGCCGGATCGATCGGCAGGGATCTGCGGAACTCCTGGCACCAACGGTCGCCGACGTGCTGCGTGCCGCCGACAGGACCGCGCAGGAACTCACCGACGTGATCGTGGGCGCAGGACCGGGCAGTTTCACTGGACTGCGGGTTGCTGCGGCACTTGGGAAGGGGTTGGCTCGTGGGGGACGCGCGCGGCTCTTCTCCGTGCCCTCGTTGCCGCTGATTGCGGCCGCAGAAGCATCGTCCCCGCCGGGGCTCTACCTCGCGGTGCTCGACGCGTTGCGAGGCGAGTGGTTCGTGCAGGCGGTGACGCGCCACGAGGACTTGCACTGGAGTGTCGACGGGGCTGTCGAGCGCCTGTCAGCAGTGGCCGTCCGTGAGCGGGCGATGTCACACGGCGCCGCCCTGGTCGGTCCGCCGATTTCTGTCATGCGGCAGCCCGAGGCGCGAGCCGCACTGCTGGTCGGGGTGACGATCGTCGATCTTGACACGTGGGAGCCTGACTACGGACGGTTGGCAGAAGCGCAGGTCCAGTGGGAGGCGACGCATGCGCGTCCGCTCACGGACGCGTGAGCGAGCTCATCATTCGTCAAGCGGTGATCGGCGATCTCGAAACGATTCTGCGCATCGAGGCGGCGGTCTTCAGCGACCCGTGGTCGCCCGAGTCATTCCTTCCGGAATTCGATGATCCGTACGCCTGGTTCCGTGTCGCGGAGGTACACGGCGAGATGGTCGGTTTCGTGCTTGCGCGGATTGTCGCGCAGCAGGGCGAGATTGCCAACATCGCCGTTGATCCAAAGCAGCAGGGCGCCGGATTCGGCGGCCTGCTGCTCGACGCCGCTCTGCGCGCCGCGGAGGCGAAAGCGTGTGAGGCTGTCTGGCTTGAAGTCCGAGAGTCGAACGAGACGGCCAAGAGTCTCTACTTCAACCGAGGCTTCGAGACCATAGGTCGTCGAAAGCGCTACTACCATTCCCCGGTGGAAGATGCGCTGTATCTCCGGCGACTCGGGAGCGCAGCCAGAGCAGACGCACAAAAACAATGATACTTGCAGTATTTTCAGGCACGGCTGCAGGGCAACCCACCTTACCGTCGTTCCGACCGGCGCCCCACGCGCCGAGTCACCAGCCCCACCGTCCTTTCTGGAGACGATGCCGATGTCACGCAGCTT